>NZ_CEXPNT010000005.1:0-104288 GCF_982709265.1 Candidatus Marivariicella framensis
GATATAAGAACACCTCCGATACACCTTTTGGAAAAAAGTATTCTCTCAGTTACAAGAAACCTCCTCGTATAGAATTAAAAATATTTTGAGTAAAAACAGTTTTAAGTCTAAAAAGGGTTACACTCTATATAGAAAACTCACAATATTCAAAAAGAACTAATATCCAGATTATAATACCGACAGGAATCATTCATCTTTGGGAGAACTTATTTTTCTTCTGTTTTTCAATTTTGGTGGGATCTGGTAAAAAATTAAATGAGAATAAAAGAGTTAGGTGTATTTTCTGAATACGTCTTTCAAATAATACAAATTTCAACTTAGGGAAATTTTTTTATATTCATTTTGACAAGAAACTTTCTTAAACTCAAATTTAGGATATCACAATTTCCCCATTAATCAGATCATGCAAAACTCACGAAGATGAGTTTATAATCATAAATTTTACTTATTTTCAGTAAATGAACTTTATGATGAATAATTTACTTTTTAACCAACATGAGCATTACATAATTGATCTTCAGTCATTTGAAGGCTTAAGGAATTTAACAATTTCTTCTTTAATAATAATATCAATTCTAGTTGTAGGTAAATATCTAAATAAGAACACAAAACTAACTTTAGCAAAAGCAATATGCATATTGGCCATAATCTTAACTTTATATGGTCATTTAATTGATATTGTTAATGAAAATTGGAGGTTACACGAAGACCTTCCTATTCATTTATGCTCGATTTCTAATTTAATCATTTGCGTTATTCTTTTTATCCCAAAAAACAATAAACTTTTTGAATTCCTATTTTATTGTGGTTTTCTAGGTGGATTAATGGCAATTTTAACACCCCAAATCAATTATTACGATGGTGGGATCTTTATGTATTTAGAATATTATATAAATCATGGAATTATTATACTTATCCCTTTATATATGTTTTATCACCTCGAAATGAAGCTGTCTAAGTATTCGTGGTTAACGACATTTATAATTCTAAATATTTTAATGATTATTGTAATGCCATTAAATTTTTTAATTGGATCAGGATCTAATTACATGTACTTATCTGAATCTCCAAAAATAGATAATCCACTAGTTTTCGGAGATTGGCCATTCTACATTGTAAATTGGGAAATCATTGTGTTAATTTTATTTTATTTTACATATTTAATATTCACTAGAAAAAAAATATAATTGAGGTGTTTAATATAAAGTAAGCCTAAGGCAAATAAAAAATCAGATTTAAAGCATGTAAAATTTTACAGAAACGTTTATTGCTTTTTTAAATCGATACTTATCCTTAAATTACTAAAAAAAATTAATGAATAAATATCTCTATTTCAATATCCTTTTATTTTCTTTTACAAATTCAATTTCTTGTCAAGGAGAAAATCCTCCAAAAATTAATCCTGAAAATAAAATTAATTATAAAGTTGATGTTATTGTAGATGGAATAGACATTCCGTGGGGTATGGATTTCATTAGTAAAGATGAAATACTTGTTACTGAAAAATCTGGAATCCTATATAGATTTGTTGATGGAAAAAAAATAATTATTACTGGAATTCCTAAAGCATATTCAAGGGGGCAAGGTGGATTACTAGATGTAGCTCTTCATCCTGATTACAATAACAACAATCTTATTTATTTGACAATTAGCAGTCAAGAAGGAGAAGGGTCGGGTGGAAATACAGCCCTATACATTGCCAAACTACTTGATACAGAAATCACTGATTTACGCTTACTTTATAAAGCTTTTCCCAATACAAAAAAAGGACAGCATTGGGGTTCAAAAATTGTTTTTGACGACAATAATCATCTATTTTTCTCGATTGGAGACAGAGGAAACAGAGATGTTAATCCACAAAATATTGAATTAGATGGAGGTAAAATTTATCGTTTAAATTTAGATGGAAGCATTCCAAATGATAATCCTTTCAAAACTAAAAGAGGCGCTAAATCTGCTGTTTATTCATATGGGCATAGAAACCCTCAGGGTTTAGTTATTCATCCTGAAACAGGAGTTCTTTGGGAGCATGAACATGGACCACGAGGAGGCGATGAAATTAACCTTCCAGAAAAAGGAAAGAATTACGGATGGCCAATTATTACTTACGGAATAAATTATATTGGCACAACAATTACAGATAAGACTGCAGCTCCTGGAATGGAGCAACCAATTTATTACTGGAAACCATCAATTGCTCCTAGCGGCATGAGCTTTTCAACTTCAGACATATACCCCAAATGGAAAGGAAATTTATTTGTCGGTTCTCTAGTTTTCGAATACCTGGAAAGGCTAGTAATAGAGAATAATAAAGTAGTTTATAGAGAGAAATTATTAGATGGAATCGGAAGGGTTAGAAATGTAAAACAAGGTCCAGATGGTTATCTATACCTTGGTGTTGAAGGAATAGGAATTGTTAAAATCTCCCCCCTATAATGAGAATGTTTTTACTCATCTATATTTTCTCTTTATTAGGGATTTTCTTTTCAATACAAAACAAGTCTATGGATCAAAGCATTGAAGATGGTTCAATGATTTATGATGATTTTTGCATTCAATGTCACGGTCCTCTTGGTAAAGGATTGACAAAGAACATTCCTCCTTTGGATAGCTCTGATTTTCTTTTGAATATAGGTAAAAGCATCTCAATTATAAAGTACGGATCTAAAGGACCAATCATTGTAAACAACAAGAAATATAATGGAAACTCTATGATTTCTCAAGGGCTAGACGATGAAGAAATATCAGATGTTTTAAACTATATAAAAAACAAATGGAGCAATTCGGATAAATCACAAATCACTGTTAAAGATGTAAATAATATTAAAAACCCTATTTAACTTATGAAGCTATTTGATTTGTTTAATTCTTTATTAAAAAAAATTACAAAGCTGAAATATTTAATTATCATTATCATTTTTTTGATATGGATGATTTTTTTAGATACTCATTCATGGCTAATTCATAATGAATTAAATAATGAAGTAAGTCAACTTGAGGCTCAAAAAATTGCATTAGAAAAAAATATTAGAAATGATAAGCACACGATTGAAGTCCTAAAAAATCCAGATAGTTTAGAAGCTTTTGGAAGAAGAAATTATAACCTCAAAAAAGACAATGAAACAATATTTTACATAGAACATCAAGAAACTATTGATTAACAAATGTTAATAAATCATTGTTATATATAAGTTTCATAAGCACTCAAATAATTGTATTTTTAGACGTTAATAAAATTTAAATGGGTAAAATTTTAGCTATTGCTAACCAAAAAGGAGGAGTCGGAAAAACAACAACATCGATTAATTTGGCTGCAGGACTTGGAATTTTAGAAAAAAAAATTCTTTTAGTAGATGCTGATCCCCAAGCAAATGCGAGTTCAGGGTTAGGCTATGACACAAACAAAGAGAATAAGGGAACTTATAGACTATTAGAGCATTCCATATCTGTAAAAGATGCTATATCAAAAACATCAATTCCAAATCTTGATATAATTACTTCAAACATAGACTTAGTAGCTTCTGAAATAGAATTAGTTGATAAACCAAAAAGAGAATATATGCTGCAAAAAGCATTAATTAGTATAAAAAATGATTATGATTTCATTATAATTGACTGTGCCCCCTCTTTAGGATTAATAACTTTAAACGCATTAGTTTCAGCCGACTCAGTAATTATTCCAATCCAATGTGAATATTTCGCTTTAGAAGGGCTAGGTAAACTTTTAAATACTATCAAAAGTGTTCAAAAAATTCATAACAAAAATTTGAGTATTGAGGGGTTACTTTTAACAATGTACGATACTAGATTAAGGCTTTCGAATCAAGTAGTAGAAGAAGTTCAAAAACATTTTGGTAAAATGGTATTTAAAACAATCATCCAACGAAATACAACTTTAGGTGAAGCACCAAGCTATGGAAAAGATATAATTTCTTACGACGCTTCCAGTAGGGGTGCAAAAAACTATCTTTCTTTAGCTACTGAAATTATTAAAAAAAATAAATTATAATGAGTAGATCTTCAAAAAAACAAGTTCTAGGTCGAGGAATTTCAGCTCTTTTGAATGACAACTTAAAAGAAACAGTTAGTGATATAACTAATTTAAAGATAGGAAGCATAACAGATATTCCAGTTGAGTTTATTTCCGCTAACCCTTTTCAACCAAGGTCACATTTTAATGAAGGAAGAATCAACGAGTTAGCTTCTTCTATTAGTGAACTCGGATTAATTCAACCAGTTACAGTTAGAAAGATAAATAAAGAATCATATCAATTAATTTCAGGAGAAAGAAGGTTAAGAGCAAGTAAACTAATCGGTCTTGAAAAAATACCCTGTTACATAAGATCAATTAATGATCAAGAGTCACTCGAGATGTCTCTTGTTGAGAATATTCAAAGACAAGATTTAGATCCAATTGAAATTGCATTATCCTATAAACGTTTGATAGACGATATTCAATTAACTCAGAATGAATTGAGTGATCGTGTTGGAAAAAAAAGAAGTACAATTACAAATTACTTAAGGTTGTTAACTCTTGATCCAATCATTCAAACAGGCTTAAGAGATGGTTTTATCTCAATGGGTCACGGAAGAGCTCTAATAAGTATTGATAATAAAGAACAGATTAAAGTTTATGAAAAAATACTTAAAAAAGGATTATCTGTCAGAAATACTGAAGATATAATTAATGAATTAAGACATAAAGGCAAAAAGTCTAGTAATCATAAACCGAAATTCATATTAGCAACTGCAACTAATCTCAAAATTTTCTTAGAAACTGAAGTTAAAGTAAAAGTTAACACGAGCGGTAAAGGTTTTTTGAGTATATCATTTGATTCGCAAGAGGACTTAAATCGGATTGTTAACAAAATTAATAATAGTGTATAAATTTGTTTTATTTTTCATTTTATTTTTTTGCTGTGGGCAAAATTATAGTCAAGAATTAAGTGCTAGAAAAAAAAGAAAAATAGAACTTATGTCTGATCCTCTTGCCCCTTCTAAAGCAGCATTTTACTCAGCAGTTTTTCCTGGTTTAGGTCAATTATACTCAGGAAATGCATGGAAAGTTCCTCTTGTTTATGCTGCAATTGGAAGTGCAGTATATAGTTATGTCTATAATAAAAGTGAATACAACAAATACAGAGGAATTTATAAAAGAAGAATTGCTGGATATAATGATGATGAATACATTGATCTCATACCTCAAAATGATAAGATTTTAAAAGGAATGGATTTCCATAAAAGATATAGGGACATGTCATTTATTTTTATAATTGGAACTTATATGTTAAATATACTTGAAGCAAATGTTAGCACTCACTTAATGCAATTTAATGTTAATGATGATTTAAGCTTTAAACCAAATATTGATTTTGAACCAATCAGTGAGTCTAAAACTATAGGTTTTGTTGTTAAATTAAAATTTTAATTACATGAAAATAGCTCTTTTAGGTTACGGAAAAATGGGAAGAGCTGTAGAGTCAATTGCTATTAAAAGAGGTCATACTATTGTTTCTAAAATTGATCTAATAAAAAACAATGACATTAGTAATGCAGATGTTGCTGTTAATTTCAGCACTCCAACATCGGCTTTTCAAAACATCAAAGAAGCTTTTAATAATAAAATTTCTGTTGTGAGCGGAACAACAGGATGGTTAAGCGATCTTGAAAAGATAGAAAAATTAGCAATCCAGGAAAATGTAGGATTTTTATATTCATCAAATTTTAGTATTGGAGTAAATTTATTTTTTCAATTAAATAAATCTCTATCTAAAATTATGAGATCATACAATTATTCAACAGAATTAAGTGAAATTCACCATTCTAGTAAAATTGATTCGCCAAGTGGAACCGCTATATATTTAGCAAAAGATATTATTTCAAATTCTAATTATAAAGAATGGAGTACTGAAAATGATAAAAAAGAAGTTTTAAAAATTAAGTCTTTCCGTGAAGGAGATTCTTCAGGTATACATAATGTTTCATACAATTCAGAATTCGACAAAATAAGTATAAAGCACGAGAGTCATTCTAGAGTCGGCTATGCTTTAGGAGCTGTTATTGCTGCTGAATGGATAAATGGAAAAAATGGTGTTTTTTCAATGTCAGATGTTCTTAACATTAAATAATTTAAAATAAATAATTATGGACTTTACCGAATGGTTAATTTTTATTTTGAGTTTGCAGTTAATTCATTTTACAGGAACATGGAGGCTTTATTCCAAAGCTGGAAAAAAATCATGGGAATCTGCAGTACCAATATATAATGCATTTGTTTTAATGGATATAATAAAGAGGCCTAAGTGGTGGGTTTTTTTACTATTCATACCAGTTGTAAATATAATGATGTTAGGAGTTATATGGATTGAAACTATAAGGAGCTATGGTAAAAACTCAACTCTTCAAAGCATATTAGTTATCATAACTTTAGGCTTTTATATAATGTTTATTAATTATAGTAAAAATGTTAATTACATTAATAAAAGAAATCTAGATCACCATTCTGCTTTTGGCGAATGGATGAGTTCGATGATATTTGCCATAATGGCAGCAACTTTGGTCCATACATATTTTATTCAACCATTTATAATCCCAACTGGTTCACTTGAAAAATCATTGCTAATTGGAGATTTTTTATTTGTCAGTAAGTTCCATTATGGAGCTAGAGTTCCCACCACTCCTTTTGCTACACCAATGGTTCATGACACTATCCCTATTTTAAAAACAAGATCATATTTAAATAAACCTCAACTACCTTTTTTGCGTCTTCCAGGTTTTCAAAAAATAAAAAGAAATGATATTGTTGTTTTCAATTGGCCTGCAGATACAGTCAGGCAATTTTTTGTTAGAGAAAAAGGAGTTAGAAAGCCAATAGATAAAAAATCAAATTATGTTAAGCGTTGTGTTGGAATATCTGGAGACACTTTAGAAATAAAAAATGGAGTTATATATATAAATAATTTACAAAATATTTTACCTGAGTGGGCTAAAATTCAACACACATATACTGTTTACGATAATAATGGAATTTCCTCGAGGAAACTTCTAAAATATGGAATAAATGACTTTGAAAGAGAATACAGAATTAAAAACATAACTCAAAGCTCATTTGACGCATTACTGCCATATATTATTGGCAGAAAGGGAACTGTTGAAGAGTTTTCTGTATTTACAACAGCTAAGGGCCTGCCTATAGAGTTAGTTCGATCTCTAGGATTAAAAGTTTCAGAATTAATGACTAAGAAAAAAGTGATTAATTCAACCTACAAAAATGTATTAGAGCTTCAAAGCTTTGAAAAATTTGATAGCATAAATAGAAATATATCAAAAAATAAAACGCCAAATGAAAGTTTTTTTCCAAATAGAATAACTTTTGATTGGAATGAAGATAATTTTGGTCCAATTATAATTCCTAAAAAGGGAGCTAAAATACTTCTAGATAAAAAAAATTATCCTCTGTATAAAAAAATAATCGAAGAATATGAATCAAACGAGATGACTAGAAAAGATAACAAGTTTTTTATTCAAGGTAAAGAACTTTCCACTTATACTTTTAAACAGAATTACTACTGGATGATGGGAGACAATAGACACCGTTCTGAAGATAGTAGATTTTGGGGATTTGTTCCTGAAGATCATGTTATGGGAAAACCTGTTTTTATATGGATGAGCATTGATGGTTTTAACGATGGGTGGAAAAATTGGAAAATTCGATGGAATAGAGTCTTTTCCGTTGTTAATGGACAAGGAGATAGAACTTCTTACCTGCCCCACTTTCTAATATTAATTGGTGTTTGGCAAATTTTCGCTTTTATCAAAAAAAAATATAGATCAAAAAAAAATAAAATATGATTCTAATTCCGGCTTATTTACCTCCAATAAGCTATTTTAAGAATTTAATAACTCAAAATGAATTATCATTTTGCGTTAACACAAATTATCAAAAACAAACCTACAGAAACAGGTGTGTTATATACGGAGCTAATGGAAGACAGAGCTTAACAATACCAATAGCAAGAAATGTAATTAAAAAAAAAGATAAGATTGTGCCTATTTACAATGAAATAGCTTGGCAAAAAAATCATTGGAAGTCAATTGAATCAGCTTATAAATCATCTCCCTTTTTTGAATATTATCAAGACGAATTAAAACCATTCTACATGGAGAAGCATAAACTTCTTTTTGATTATAATGTAAAATTAATAATTCAGATTTGTTCCATTTTGGATTTATCTATTAAAATAAAAGAAGTAAATCATATAGAAGATTTCAAAGAGATAAATCGTTTATTAAATCCTAAAAAAGATTTAACAAAATTTATATTCTATAATCAAGTTTTTCAAAACAAAAAAGGATTTCAAAGTGATCTAAGCATAATTGACCTTCTGTTCAACCTAGGGCCTGAATCTTCTGATTATATAAAATCTCTTTAGACTAAGACATACTATTTTCCAGCATTAAACAAAGTTTCTTTTTCATTTTTAGTTAAACTTTCATATCCAGAATTAGAAATTTTATCTAAAATTGCATCAATTTCGTTTTGATCAACTTTAACATTTTTTGATGATTTCTTTTTAGATTTATATACAGTTTTTAAGTGTGATTTAGAGGAGAAAGAAACAATGTATTGCCATAATTTCTCAAAATAATATCCAATATCAGTTCCTTGAGATAGATTTTTTGCATAAATATAACCCAGAACAGCTCCGCCTAAATGGGATATTCTTCCTCCAGCATTTCCATAAGGAATCATGACTAAATCAATTGCAACAAGTGCAATTCCAATATATTTAAGTTTTACATTAAAAAATAAAAGTCTTATTTCAGTTTCAGGTGTATATTTACAAACAAAAATTAAAACAGCCATAACTCCTGCAGAAGCACCAATCATTGAAGGAAAACTACCTTGAAATACGGGGAAAACTAAATAGCTTAAAACAAATAAAACACCACCAAACATAACACCCAGGAAGTAGGTGTTAATAAAGGTCTCTTTTTTAAAAAGATTAAGAAATATTGAACTGGCATAATAAAGCAATAACATATTCCAAAATAAATGTGAAATTCGAGTATGAAAAAATGAATATGTTAATAAAGTCCATGGTTTAAACAATAAAACTTCAAGCTTTGGAGATAATTCAAACCAAGTAATAAGGTTTCCAAATGAAAAATTAAAGAGGAATAGTATTGTGTTTAAAATAAATGGTATAAAAAAACATAAAACATTTATTAAAATTAATTTTTCAGAGATAGATAAAAAATCATATTTATCTTTTAAGTATTTCCATCTAATCATTGATCCCATCTTTTATTATTAAATTGGTTTTTTTTCCAATATTCTATCATTATAAAACCAGTTAAAGCTCCACCAACATGAGCAAAATGAGCTATTGGTCCAATAGAATAAGATGAAAAACCAAAAAATACATCTGCACCAATAAGTAATGGAACCAAATACTTAGCTCGAATAGGTATTGGAGGAAATAATAACATAAGTTGGGTATTTGGAAATGACATTGCAAAGGCAACCAATAAACCATATAAGGCACCAGAAGCTCCAACTAAAACAGAGTTATATGATGAGAAAGCACTTTGAAGAGTTTCGACCTCAATCAAATTAATAATATTAGAAGGAAGTCTAGAAGAGGAATAGAATTCTGAAATAACTGAAGAATCAATATTTAAGTTTAAAAAAAAATCATTCGCTTGACTTATCTGAAAATTATACAATAACATTTGTAAAGCTGCTGCTCCAAAACCAGTTGATAAGTAAAAGAAAATAAATTTGTTTTTTCCCCACATCTGCTCAATTGGCGAGCCAAACATCCAGAGCCCAATCATGTTAAATAATATATGAGAAAAATCTCCGTGCATGAACATATGAGATAATATTTGCCAATATTGGAATTTTGGTGACTCGTAATAATGCAGAGCAAATAAATCATAAGTGTATTGACCAAAGATTAATGTGGCTAAAAAAAATATAACATTTATTATAAGAAGATGTTTAACGGTCTCTGAGGCTGATCGCATTAATTAATTTTTTTATCAATTTCAGTTGGATCTAAATTAACTAAAATTGGACGATTAAATGGAGATAGATTTTTTTCTTTACAGGTAAATAGTGAAGCTAAAAGCTCCTGCTGTTCTTCTATATTTAATGATTTCCCGTTACTTATAGCCAAAACTTTACATAGTTGTTTTGAAATAGCATCTGCTTTACTAAATCCATCAAATCTATATTCGTCAGAAAAAAACTTATCAAAAAGATGATCCAATTGGTTTTTATCAAATAAAATGGGGATAGCTGTTAAATTTATAACTTTAGAATCCTTTTCTAGTTTAAATTCAAAACCCATAGCCTCAAGAACAGTTTTATTTTCAAAAAAATAAATTAAATTTTTTGGACTTATAGATATTTTGTATGGAAACAATAAACTTTGACTTGGAGTTTTCTCTAAAGACAAATTGGTTAATAGTTTCTCGTAAAGAACTCTTTGGTGAGCTCTGTTTTGATTAATAATCATTAAACCTGAGGGCAAAGCTGTTACTAAGTACTTTTTGAATAATTGAAAAACTTTAATTTGTTTAGGATTAAAGTCAAAATCTAGAATATCTATAACACTTTGAGTGCTTTCAGATTCAAATTCAATTTGACTTTTACTTTCTTTTGAATCTATAGAATATATATTTGAATCTTCTTTAAATGGGTTAAAGGATGAATTTACAGAAATAGTGGGGCTGGAAGGTGTCTTTTCTTTATATGAGTAAGGAGTGTCCATTGATGAGTCTCTATCAAAATCTAAAGTAGGAGTAACCTGGAAAATTCCTAAACTATGTTTAATAGTTGATCTAAGTATAGAGTATAAACTTTGTTCATCTTCAAACTTTATTTCAGTTTTAGTTGGATGAATATTAACATCAATCTTATTTGGATTTACTTCAAGAATGATGAAATAACCTGGGTGATAACCAGAAGATAATAAACCTTCAAATGCAGAATTTACAGAATGATTTAAAAAAGGACTCCTAATGTATCTATTGTTTACAAAAAAGAATTGCTGACCTCTTGACTTTCTAGATCCTGAGGGTTTAATAATAAAGCCACTAATTTTAGCAACAGGAGTGTTTTCTTGAATAGGAACTAATAGACTTGACACCTTAGAGCCAAAAATAGAAGATATTCTTTTTCTTAAATTAGTTTTTTTTAAATCAAAAACTTCTTTTTTATTTTGGATAAAAGAAAAATTTATATTTGGATGAGCTATGGCAACTCTATTGAATTCGTCAATTATATGACGAAGTTCAACTGAATCAGATTTGAGAAAATTTCTTCGAGCAGGAATATTATAAAATAAATTTTTAACAGAAAAAGAAGTTCCCAATGGTGCTACTTTAAAATCTTCATTTTCAATTTTATTTCCTGCAATTTTTATGAATTTTGCCATAGAATCTTTAGAGGTTCTAGAAACCATATAAATATGAGAAATGGCAGAGATAGAAGCAAGTGCCTCTCCCCTAAACCCCTTTGTTTTTAAACTAAATAAATCTTCAGCTGTTTTAATTTTTGAGGTAGCATGTCTTTGAAAAGCTAAAGAAAGGTCGTTATGGGGGATTCCATTACCATTATCTATTACCTGAACTAGTGTTTTACCAGCATCTTTAACAATTAAGTTAATATTTGTAGCACCAGCGTCAATAGCATTTTCCATCAACTCTTTTACTATTGATGAAGGTCGTTGAATAACTTCTCCAGCAGCAATTTGATTGGCAACATGATCAGGTAATAAAGTTATTTTCTCTGACATCAAGTTCTATAAAAAATTGTTAAATCAAAATCGATAATATATAAAAAACAAAAAGTTAGAAAAAGAATAATGACTAAAAGTGTTGGGGTAAATGATCTATTTCCCCTTGATCGCATTTTAAATCTAGCTTCTTTCCATGAACTTCCAAAATCATTTTTATTGTATATTTCTCTGTATTTAGAAAATTTAGAATCAAAATCATAAATATTTCCTGAACCTTTACCATTATAATACCTTGGAGTATAATTATACCGTTTATTTTTTTTTAATTTAAATAGGTTGGATTTCAAATTTTAAATAATTAATTTTAAATATAGTTTAAAACATGAGTAACAGCTATGTTAATTTTGCCATTTTTAAGGCACTAACAGCAGCCTCAATACCTTTATTACCATACTTACCCCCGCTTCGATCTTCGGCTTGATCAATATCATTATCCGTTAATACACAAAAGATTACAGGACAAATTCCATTTGAATTTAAACTTGCTATACCGTTTGCAACAGCCTGACAAATAAAATCAAAATGTTTTGTTTCTCCCTTAATGATACTTCCAATTACAATTACAGCATTAAAATTTTTATTCTGAACATGCTTAGCTCCATATATTAATTCAAAACTCCCAGGCACATTAAACCTTAAAATATCTGACTTTTTAACATTCTGCTTTATCAGAGTAGATTCAGCACCATTATATAGTTGTTCTGTTATTTGAGAATTCCATTCTGAAACAATTAAAGCAATTCTGAGACCTTTACCATTTGGAACCATGGAAAAGTCATAGTTTGATAGGTTCTTTTGTGAAGAAGACATTATTTAATGTTTTCAAGTCGACCAATTTGTACATCGACTAATTGTGCTTCTGAAACTTCAGGAAATTCTTTTTTTATTCGTTTAAAAAATTTAATTGCAGATACGCTTTTCCCTAGCTCTGCTCCTAACATTCCAGCCTTGTATAAGTATTTAGGCGTACTATAGCTATTATTACTTGCATTAAATGCCTTAACATAATAATCATAAGCATCTTTATTTTGACCTAATTGTGCAAAAGCATCACCAATAGCACCTTTTGCTAGGGCACTTAACATTATATCCTCTGAATCAAATTGGTCTAAATACTTAATAGCGTTTTCATAGTCTTTAATATTTAGATAAGACATTCCAGCACTGTAAGTTGCTAACTTTGATGCAGATGTTCCACTGTAGTTTTCAATTATATCTAAAAATCCATATCTACCTTCACCACCATTTAAAGCTCTTTTATAAAGTGAGTCAGAGTTCGAGCTATTTATAGCAATTTCAAAATAATATTGAGCTTGATTTAATTCGCTAATAGCTTCATTATCACGAGGTTCTAGGATAAATTTATCATAACCTAAATAACTTAATGTAATTAAAACAATAGAACCTACAATGATAAGAATATGATTTTGATATTTAGCAACTATTGACTCTGTCCTACTTGCAGTTGAATCCAGAGTTTCAAAAACTTCAGCTGTTGCACTTGTATCTTTTGAACTTTGATTAGATTGAGCTTTGTTAGAACGTTTTTGTCCTCTTTTTTGATATGTAGCCATCATTTAAATTTTAGCACTCAAAAATAGCCTTTTTTTATGAGTTTTAAAATGTATTTAACAATACTTATAAAATTTAAGATATTATCAAATAGACTATTATATTTGCTGATATGCACATTCAAAAGCTTACACTTACTAACTATAAAAACTTAAGCTCGGA
The DNA here is from genome assembly GCF_982709265.1 of Candidatus Marivariicella framensis. Taxonomy (NCBI): domain Bacteria; kingdom Pseudomonadati; phylum Bacteroidota; class Flavobacteriia; order Flavobacteriales; family Flavobacteriaceae; genus Candidatus Marivariicella; species Candidatus Marivariicella framensis. The sequence goes on from NZ_CEXPNT010000005.1 coordinate 13,545, forward strand.
ATCTTTTGATTTTAAATCTTCAATAAATTGCTTTGTAGGAAACAATGGTGTTGGAAAATCAAATATTCTTGACTCAATATACCATTTGGCTTTTGGTAAAAGTTACTTTAACCCTACTTCAGCTCAAAACATTCAATTTGATAAAACATTTTTTGTGATTGAAGGAAGTTTTACAATTAAATCCAGAAATGAAAAGATCAATTGTAGTTTTAAAAAAGGACAAAAAAAAGTATTAAAAAGAAACAACAAGCTATACAGTAAAATATCAGAACATATAGGGTTAATACCACTGGTAATGATATCTCCAGATGATATTGATTTAATTAATGAAGGAAGTAGTTTGAGAAGAAAATTTATAGATGGTATTTTAGGTCAAATCCATAAAGATTACCTAACAAACCTTCTTAACTATAATAAGATTTTAGCTCAAAGAAATTCATTATTAAAATATTTTGCTTTAAATCATACTTTCGATCAAAAAACAATTGATATTTACAACGAACAGCTTGATAAATTAGGTCTACCTATTTATGAGAAAAGAAAAGAGTTTATGGAGGTTTTTTCTCCTTTATTTATAAAACGGTATGAAGCTATAAATAGTGGAAATGAAAAAGTTAAATTAAAATACATAAGCGCATTAGAGGACAATACTTTAATAGAAATACTTACAAATTCCTTAAAAAAAGATAGAGGTTTTCAATATACAACCGAGGGAATTCATAAAGATGATTTAGATTTTTTAATTCATGATAAACCAATTAAAAAATTTGGAAGTCAAGGACAAAAAAAAACGTTTTTAATAGCTTTGAAAATAGCTCAATTTGATTATTTAAGAAATAAAAAAGGTATGTCACCAATTATCTTATTAGATGATATTTTTGACAAACTTGATCAAAAAAGGGTTACTAGTTTATTGAAATTAATGATTGAAGAGAGTTTTGGTCAAATATTTTTGACAGACACTCATCAAGATAGAACTCTCAAAGCATTGGAATCAGTTGACTCAAACTTTGAAATTTTTCAGATTAATTAGATTACAATTAAACATTTTATGTGCAAAATTTTAAAAAAAATTAATATTGTTGTTCACTCTCTATCACTTTTTTTATTTATAAACTGCAATTCTTCAAAAAAAATTGACACGATACTTTTAAATGGTTATTGGAAAATTGATTTTGTTTCACAAAAGAATGAAACATTTAAATTAAAAGGAGGGGCTCTTTTATTGGATTATTATTACTTAAATGAAAACATTGGTTGGAGAAAAAAAGTAAGACCATTAATAAATAATAATTTCGAAACATCAAATGACACAACTTTTTTTAAACTTAAAACTTTAGAAAAAAATTCATTTTTATTTTTTGAAACCAATTGGCATAATTGGGAAGAGATGATAGTTAAATTAGATAGTGTTTCACTAATTTTAAAAATTCAAGATAAAAACTATCATTACCAAAAATTTAATCCTTGATTTATGAGTAACAGGAAATTTGAACCACAAAAGCTTTCCGAAGTGCTAAACGAGATCTCAAATCAAAAACCTATAGCTAAAGGGTTAAAAGAGTTGAAAATTAATGAATTATGGAAACAAATGATGGGTAAAAATATTACAGCCTACACAGATCGAGTAAAACTAGAAAAGTCGGTATTATATGTTAAGATTAAAAGCCCTACTCTAAAGGAAGAACTTCGATTTGGTGAAACTAAAATAATCAAGCTCTTAAATCAAAAAATGAAAAGTGAGGATATTAAACAAATTGTTTTTTACTAAAACATTTCTCGATTTGAAAAATGAAAGCTACTTTCAATCATAGAATTTTCATTAGAATCTGATCCATGAATAGCATTTTCTCCAACTGATTTAGCAAACAACTTTCTGATTGTTCCTTCAGCAGCATCTAAAGGATTAGTTGAACCTATTAAAGTTCTAAAATCATCTACTGCATTTTCTTTTTCTAAAACCATCGCAACTATTGGGCCTCTAGTTATAAAACTAATTAAATCATTATAGAAAGGTCTTTCATTGTGAATAGAATAGAATGACTCAGCATCATTTTTGGTTAAATGAGTGAGCTTTAATGCTACAATTTTAAATCCTGCTTTACTTATTTTCTCTAGGATTGAACCAATATGACCATTTTCAACTCCATCAGGTTTGATCATAGAAAAAGTAATACTTTTTGACATATTATTTAATTTGTTGTAAAGTTAAACATTTGAATCAATCACAAAAATATTGGCATTAAAAAAGTATAGTTATCTTTGTTCTAGCTTTAATATATGAAAATTAAAAATTCAGAATCGCAAATCAAAACACTTATTGAAAAGTCTTCAAGCTGTGTTATTATACCTCATAAAAACCCAGACGGAGATGCTTTAGGTAGTTGCCTAGCATTAAATCATTTTTTATTAAAAAAGGGTTTAAATTCAATTGTTATTTCTCCTAATGATTATCCAAGTTTTTTAAAATGGATGCCTGGAGAAACTAAGATTTTAAATTTTGAAAAAGAATCCACTAAAGCTGTCCAAAAAATAGAAAATGCTGATTTGATTTTTACACTTGATTTTAATGATCTCTCAAGGTCAGGAATTATGTGCGATAATATAAAAGTAGCAAACGGAAAAATAATAATGATTGATCACCATGAAAAGCCAAAAGAATACGCTGATCTGAAATTATCTGATCCTGAAATAGGTTCCACTTGTGAAATGATATATAATCTAATTAATTATATAGACTCAGGTATTATAAATTCTGATATAGCTTCATGTTTATATACTGGAATAATGACTGATACAGGATCATTTAGATTTCCTTCAACCACATCCGGCACCCATCATGTTATTGCAAAACTTATAGAAAAGGGGGCGAATAATTCTGAGATTCATCAAAAAATATATGATACTTTCTCCTTCAATAGACTAAAGCTACTTGGAGTCGCTTTAAAGAATATTCAAAAATTAGATTCTTTACCCTATATTATAATTACATTAAACCAAACCGAGTTAGATGAATGTTCATTTAAAAAAGGAGATACTGAAGGGTTTGTTAACTATGGCTTAAGTATTAAAGGAATTGAACTATCAGTAATTTTAATAGAAAGTAAAGAGGATGGTATAATTAAAATGTCATTTCGATCTAAAGGTGATTTTTCAGTTAATATTTTTGCTGAAAAATATTTTTGCGGAGGTGGGCATCACAACGCAGCAGGAGGGGTTTCAAAGGAACCAATGTATGAAACAAAAAATAGGCTTATAAATCTTTTAAAATCATTCCATTGAGGATCAATGTAATACTAATAAGTTTTTTTTGCTTACTTGGCTTAAGTTGCCAGGATATTAAACCAAGAAAACCATTAAACAAAAAAATGTCAGTTTTTTTAAAAAATTCTGCAATAAGAAATAAGTCAAGAGTTCAATCTGAACAAGTTCTCATAAATAAAGCTAGAAAATTAGACACTAAAAATACCTATAAGGATTCTAATCTAGGCTTTTTATTTTCCGTAAAAGATCAAAAGAGCAAAAGTGTTTTTGCAAAAAGAGGAGATTTTGTAGAGGTTAAATATAAAATTGAAGACTTAAATCAAAACCTATTATATGGTGAAGATGATTTACAAACTGTAAAATTCATTGTGGATAAAGAAGAAATTATTCCGGCTTTAAGGGAGGGTGTTAAATTTTTATCTGAGGGAGATACAGGTATTTTTTTATTTCCATCTCATTTTTGTTATGGGTATCAGGGAGATTCTGAAAAAATAGGTCCTAATCAACCTTTGAGATTTATCATAAAATTAGTATCATTATCAAATAATTAAATTAACAAAAATGAACAGACATCTATTTTTAATTTTATTCCTTATGTTTTTTAACTCATGTGATCAACATCCAGATTTAGAACCTGGAATGTATGCTGATATCATGACCAATAAAGGCAACATTATTCTTTTATTAGAATATGAAAAAACACCACTTACAGTTTCCAATTTTGTCGCTTTAGCTGAAGGAAACCATCCTAGTCCTAATTTAAAAGAAGAGTATAAAGGGAAAAAATATTATGACGGGATAGTTTTTCATCGAGTTTTAAAAGATTTTATGATACAGGGTGGTGACCCTACTGCTACAGGTCAAGGTGGGCCTGGTTTCAAGTTTGGAGATGAAATTACAGATCTACAACACAGTGGCCCTGGAATACTGTCTATGGCTAATAGTGGCCCTGGAACTAATGGAAGTCAATTTTTTATAACTCATAAAGCCACGCCTTGGCTTGATGGAAAACATACAGTTTTTGGAAATGTAATAGAGGGGCAAGAGGTAGTTGATAGCATAATTCAAAACGATACCATTAAAAAGCTGTCAATTATTAGAAAAGGTAAAAAAGCCCAAAGCTTTAATGCTGCTGAAGTTTTTAAAAATTTTCAAGCTAAAAAGGAAAAGGAAAAGGAACTAGTAGAGTTAAAGACAATTGAAAAGCAAAAGGAGAATTTCAAAAAGTTTTCAATTCAAAAAAATCAAGCAAAATCTACCTCTTCAGGCCTCAAATTTACTATTACTATTAAAGGCAAAGGTCCAAAATCAAATTCAACAAACAAAGTACTTGCCTATTATGCAGTTTATTTATCAGATGGGAGTATTATTGAAACTAGCATGATAAATGTTGCAAAAGAAAACGGTATTTATGACTTTAGAAAAGAAGATAGCGGAGGTTACGACCCTCTTCCTTTTGATGTCAGCAAAGAGGCCCAGTTAATTCCAGGATTTAAAGAAGGTATTAGACTACTTAACGTTGGAGATAAAGCAACTCTTTTTCTTCCTTTTGATATTGCATATGGTGAGTCTGGAAACGGAGCAATCCCTGCTAAGTCAGATTTAATTTTTGAAGTTGAAATTGTCGGATTAACTGGTGAATAAATTTAATAAGTCATACAGGGTTAGTTTTTTTAAATGGCTTTTATTAATATCACTTCCATTTCAATTTATTTTGATTCAAAATAATGAGTTTGAAAACTCAAATTTTATCAATTTATATATTACAAATTTCAATTACATATCAGAATTAAGAAAAAGTATTTTTTCTATATTTTCATTTTCTATTGGTGATATAATTTATTTATTGATAGTGATTATAGCAATTACTGTTATTTTTAAATATAGATCATACTACTTAAATTATAAATTTTATTTTTTAATAGATTTATTATCAGTCATAAGTGTTGTAAATGTTTTATTTCAGATTTCATGGGGGTTAAATTATCATTCTGAATCATTAGAATCAAAGCTGAATATTGAAAAGTCATATAGTGATCAAGACTTAGAAAAAGTTGTTTCATTTTTAATTTTTGAAACAAATAAATTACACCACCAACTTTCAAGAAATGACACCTTACCTGTTGAATTTCCATTTAATAAAAAACAAGCAAGGATGTTACTGGCAAATGAAAAAAATGATATTGTAAAAAACTCTATTTGGAGTACAATTATAAGCTATATGGGATATGCAGGATATTTAAACCCTTTCACTCTTGAGGCTCAAGTGAATGAAAAAATTCCTATGATTAGTTATTTAACCACTATTGCACATGAACAATCGCATCAAAATGGTGTTGCACGAGAAAACGAATCGAATTATTGGGCATATAAAAAAACATCTAATAATAAAAACCCGTATATTAAATATGCAGGATACAGCTTTGCTCTCAGATATTGTATGTCTGATTTATATAAAAAAAATCCAAAAAAGTCGAAATTATTATCTCAAAGCATTCATTTAGGAATTAAAAAAAATTTTAATGACATTAATAAATTTTGGAATAAATACAAAAACCCTTTGGAACCTATTTTTAAAAAATCATATGATAGTTTTTTAAAAATCAATAATCAAAAACTAGGTATATCAAGCTACAATGAAATGGTTTCACTTGTGATATTTGATTTAAAAAATGATATCGAATAATCAAAAAAATTAATTACTTTTCAATAACATAATAATATAATAATATAAATAGATGAAAAAATATATTTTTCTTTTTATAATGCCCCTGACCTTTGTCACAGCACAAAGCTATTTCCCTAATAATTCTGGTGTAAAAACAACAAAAAACAGCTATCAAGCATTTACTAATGCTACTATCCACATTTCTGCTGAAAATGTAATTAATGACGCTACATTATTAGAAAAAAATGGAATTATAGTTAGTGTTGGTAAAAATATATTAATACCAGAAAATACAAGAGTTTACAATAAATCAGGAAAACACATATACCCCTCTTTTATAGAAGTATATTCTGAATTTGGAATTAAAAAGGCTAAAAGAATTGGTTCTCCTGGCAGGAGCTATCAATTTGAGCCTAGTAGGGAAGGATATTATTGGAATGATCATATTTTAAGTGATTATAACAGCATCCGTGATTATAAATATGATAAAAAGTCTGCTTCAAAAATTCGAAAAATGGGTTTTGGAGTTGTAAACACTCATAGAGCAAATGGTATCATCAGAGGAACAGGTATATTGCTAAACCTTAATGATCATGAAAATGATAGTAAAAGAATATTATCTAAAAAATCAACTGAGCACTATTCATTTAAAAAAAGTGTTACCTCTAATCAAAATTATCCTGGTTCTATTATGGGTTCAATTGCTTTAATCCGTCAATTGTATCATGATGCTAATTGGTATGAGTTAGGAAATTCATTAACTAATGACTTATCTATTGAAGCGCTTATTGAGAATAAAAGCTTGCCCAAAATATTTGACGCAGGTGGTGATAAATTAAACACTATCCGAGCGATTAAATTAGGAAAAGAAATTGGTGAGAATTTTGCTGTTCTCGGAAGCGGAAAAGAATATGAAAATTTAAGAGAATTAAAACAACAAGGGGTTACATTAATACTTCCTTTAAATTTTCCGAAAGCAACAAATGTATCTGACCCTCTATTGACAAAACAAATTCCATTAAGTTCGATGAGATATTGGAGTCAAGCACCATCAAACCCTAATAAAGTAGCAAAGTATAATATACCTTTTGTTTTTACCGGATTTAATCTAAAATCATCAGAAGAGTTTTTTAGTAATATTAAAAAAGCAATTAATTATGGCTTAGATCCAATTATTGCTCTAAAAGCACTTACAACTTATCCTGCCAAGATTTTAGGAATGGAAGATAAAATAGGGGTTCTTAAGACAAATAGTTTGGCTAATTTCATTATCACTTCTGATGAATTATTCAAAGACAAAACAATTATTACTGAGAACTGGATTCAAGGCAAACCCCACATATTGGTAAACGATAATATTATTAATGTAGATGGTGATTATGATTTTTTAATTAATAATGAACTTTTTAAACTGAACCTTAAAGGAAGTGATAAGAAGTTGATTGCAAAGGTTACTAAAGATTCAACAACATTTTCAACTAAATCAAAGTATAGTAATGGCTGGTTAGATATTACTATTATTGATAAAAATAAAAATACTTTTGCTCAATTTAATAGTAAAATAAATGATAAAAGTACTCTAAATGGCAATGGTATTGATTTCCAGGGGGATTCATTTGTATGGACAGCTAAGTCTATCAAAAGTGATTCAATGTCTAAAGTAGATTCAAAGAAAATAAAAAATAAAAATTTTTATAAACCTGTAGCTATTACTTATCCAAACAATGCCTATGGGAATAAATATTTACCAAAACAAAAAGACATTTTATTTAAAAATGCAACGGTATGGACAAATGAAAAAGAAGGAATTATTAAAAACACTGATGTTCTTGTTGTTAATGGTAAAATAAGTATTATTGGAAAAAATATTAAAAACACAAATAATATAGAAGTAATTGATGCTAGTGGAAAACATTTGACTAGTGGGATTATTGATGAACATTCTCATATTGGGGCCTCAAGTATTAATGAAGGAGGGCATAATTCATCTGCAGAAGTAAGTATTGAAGACGTTATTGATCCTGATGATATAAATATTTTTAGAAATCTTGCAGGTGGTGTAACAACAATTCAGATTCTTCATGGGTCAGCAAACCCAATTGGCGGACAATCTGCAATAATTAATCTTAAATGGGGGGAATCTGCTGAAAAAATGCTTTATAAAAATGCAGATCCATTTATAAAATTTGCTTTAGGAGAAAATGTCAAACAATCTAGGTCTACAAGACAATTACGTTTTCCCTCAACAAGAATGGGTGTTGAGCAAGTCTTTATTGATAATTTTCAAAGGGCTAAAGAATATGGAGAGACATGGGCTAAATACAACAAGCTATCTGAAAAATTAAAAAGAAAAACTAAATCTCCTAGATACGATATTGAAATGGAAGTTTTATGGGAAATTTTAAGAGGAGATCGATTTGTTTCATGCCACTCATATGTTCAAAGTGAAATAAATATGTTAATGAAGGTTGCTGAGCAATTTGATTTTAGAATAAATACTTTTACACATATACTTGAAGGTTATAAAGTATCTGACAAAATGGAAAAACATGGAGCTGGCGCTTCTACATTTTCAGACTGGTGGGCATATAAATTTGAAGTTAATGACGCTATACCATATAATGGTTCCATCATGCATAATGCTGGAGTTTTAGTAGCCTATAATTCTGATAGTGCAGAAATGTCAAGGCGCTTAAATCAAGAAGCTGCAAAAGCAATTAAATATGGTGGAGTTTCAGAAGAAGATGCTTGGAAATTTGTAACATTAAATCCAGCAAAATTATTACATATAGATGATAAAGTGGGAAGTGTCAAAATAGGTAAAAATGCAGATTTAGTTTTATGGTCTGATCATCCAATGTCAATATATGCCATAGCTGAAAAAACCATGATTCAAGGAAAAACTTATTATTCAATTGATAATGTTTCTAAAAAAATTAAATCTATAGAAAAAGAAAGAAATTTTTTAATCGGACAAATGCTTGATGCTTCAAGTAAAGGTGCCCCTACTCAGGAACCGAAAAATTTTACTAGAAGAGAATTTCATTGTGAAACTTTAGACTAAAAATTATGAAAAAAACAACAATTTTATTTTGCATTATATCACTAAACTTAGTTTTAGGTCAGCAAACTCCTGCAAATGAACAAACTCAAAACATTCTTATCACCAATGCTTTTATTCATATAGGTAACGGAACAACAATTGAAAATGGTTCTATTAGCTTTTCTGACGGAATAATAAATTATGTTGGTGAAAACATCTCTAAAGAAGATTCGTTTCCTTTGCTTTTATCTAAAAAACAATCTAGGGTAATAAATGCAAATGGAAAACATATATACCCTGGCTTTATTGCAATAAACTCTACTTTAGGGTTAGTTGAAATTGATGCGGTAAGAGCATCAGATGATGAAGATGAATTAGGGGATTTTCTTCCCCACATAAGAAGTGCGATTGCATATAACGCGGAGTCAAAAGTTGTAGAAAGTGTGAGACCAAATGGAGTTTTAATTGCTCAAGTTGTTCCAAGAGGAGGAACTATATCAGGAAGTTCATCTGTGATGCAGCTAGATGCATGGAATTGGGAAGATGCTCTTTTAAAATCAGATGAAGGTATTCATATGAATTGGCCAAGTCCATACTCAAGGGGAAGATGGTGGCTAGGAGAAGACCCCTCTTTAAAGGAAAATAAAGACTATTTAAAATCAACAACATCAATTAAAAACTTTTTTGAAGAGTCAAAGGTGTACTCAGGTCAAAAACCCAAACACCTCCCCTATTCATCTATGAAAGGTGTTTTTGACGGATCAAAGACGATGTATTTACACGCTAGTTATGAAAAACAAATAGTTGATGGTGTTAATTTTTTAAAAGAACAAAAAATAAAAAATATTGTTTTAGTTCATGGAGAACAATCAATTAATCAAATAAAATATTTGAAAGATAATAAGATACCTGTAATTATCTCACGGCCACACAGATTGCCAGATAATGAAGATCATGATCCTAAATTAACTTTTAAGTTAGCAAAGAAATTAATTGAAAAGGGAATTATTGTAAGTATAGATCCTAGTGGACAAATGGAAAGAATGAATACCCGAAATCTTCCATTCTATGCAGGAAGTTTCTCAGCTTATGGAGTTGACAAAGAAGAGGCTTTAAAAATGATAACAATTAATGCAGCTAAGATATTAGGCATTGATAAACAATTAGGAAGCTTAGAAGTAGGGAAAGATGCTACATTGTTTGTCTCAAAAGGAGATGCTCTGGATATGAGAACTAATATACTTTCTAATGCCTTTATTAATGGTCGAGAAATAAGTTTAGAAACTCATCAAACTGAATTATGGAAACGTTATTCAGAAAAATTTAGCACTCAAAAATAAAATATTCATTATTTGAATTTAATGTGAAAATAGTTTCAAGCGCACAAAACCTAAACATAAAAAATCTTTTGACTTTACAAAAAAAGTCTAGAGAAAGAAAAAAGAAAAAGCTTTTTGTAGTAGAAGGTAAAAAAGAAATTGAAAGAGCTTTACTCGGAAATTATTATTTTAAAATCATTTTTATTCGTGAGGGATCTTCAAATATCTTCATTGACTTCACTGAAAAAGTTTCTAATTTTATAATAATTAAGGATGAATTATTTGATAAAATAACCATCCGTTCTGGTAGTGAAAAATTTATAGGTATTGGAATATCAAAAAGTCATGAATTAGAGGGGTTTAAACTAAATAAAAAAGCTATAATTTTAGTTGCTGAATCAATTGAAAAACCTGGAAATATTGGAGCGTTATTAAGAACAAGTTCAGGTTTAGGAATTTCAGCTTTTATACTTACTAATCCAAAAACTGATCTATACCATCCAAACATAATTAGATCTAGCCTAGGAGGAATTTTTAGTATTCCGATAATTGTATCAAGCTCAAATGATATAATAAGTTTTTTTTTAAAGAACAATATTAATATAGTTTCTGGAGCACTAACAACTAATTCAATCCCAATGAATAAAGCAAATTACAATAAACCTTGCGCTATAGTTGTTGGAAGCGAATCGAAAGGTCTTGAAAAAAAATGGATTGAAAATTCATCAGAAATTGTTAAAATCAATATGAATAACAACATAGATTCCTTGAATGTTTCAGTTGCTGCAGCTATACTATTAAAGCATTGTATAGATAATTAAAATCCTTGGTCTTAACAAAAGAAAAAGTTAACTTCATATAATTATGTTAGTAGATGAAGTTATAGAAAATAAAGAAATCGCTCGGCAGTATAAGGAGTTGTTAAGAATAAGCTATCAAAGACTTACAGCTAGCGATAAAAAGCTGATTCGCTTAGCTTTTGACACTTCAGTTGACGCTCATAAAAACCAAAGAAGGAAATCTGGTGAAGCTTATGTTTTTCATCCAATTGAAGTTGCTAAAATTGTAGCTGATGAAATTGGACTTGATGCAACTTCAATTGCAGCAGCATTATTACATGATGTTTTAGAGGATACAGATTATAATGTTGATCAAATTGAAAGTTTATTTGGGAAAACTGTCACTAAAATTGTAGTTGGACTAACAAAAATTTCTAATTTAAAAAAAGATAAATACGATTCTCTTCAGGCTGAGAACTTTAGAAAAATGCTATTAACTCTTAATGATGATATAAGAGTTATTATTATAAAAATTGCAGATCGTCTGCATAACATGAAAACTCTTAATAGTTTGGTTAAAGATAAAAGAGAGAAAATTGCAGCAGAAACTCTTTTCATTTATGCACCCTTAGCCCACAGAATTGGTCTTTATAATATCAAATCTGAGCTTGAAGATCTAGGCCTTAAACATACTGATTTAAGAAAATATAATCAGATTAAAAATAAAATTGAAAAAAGCAGAACTAAACAAGATTTATATATAAAGAAATTTTCTTCATTGGTTCAAAAAACTTTAAACAAAGAAAATTTTAAATATTCTATAAACGGGAGGAGTAAATCTATATACTCAATATTCAACAAAATGGAAAATCAATCAATTCCATTTGAATTGATATATGATAAATTTGCTATTAGGATAGTATATAGTGCTGAAAGAGTTGATGAAAAATTCATTGCTTGGAAAATATATTCTATTATAACTGATCATTTTGTTCCTAATCCTACTAGATTAAGAGATTGGATTACAGCACCAAAATCTACAGGGTATGAAGCTCTTCATGTTACAGTAAGTGGACCTGAAAATCAATGGGTTGAAGTTCAAATTAGATCAGATAGAATGCATGAAATAGCAGAAAAAGGATATGCTGCTCATCATAAATATAAAATTGAAAATAAAAATGATGTCGGAATAGAAGACTGGCTAGATCGTTTAAAGGAGTTGTTAAAGGAGAATAGCGTTAATGCTGTTGACTTTGTAGATGACTTCAAACTAAGCTTGTACTCTGAAGAAATATTTGTTTTTACCCCAAATGGTGACTTACTCTCAATTCCAAAAGGCTCAACTGCATTGGATTTTGCTTTTAGTATTCACACAGAAATTGGAATAAAAACTAGAGGTGTTAGAATAAATCAAAAACTTGTTCCATTAAGTAAAGTTCTGAAAAGTGGTGATCAAGTTGAAATTATAACTTCAGAAGCCACAAAACCAAATGCAAATTGGCTTGATTTTGTTGTTACCTCAAGAGCTAGATCAAAAATAAAGTCCTCGCTAAATGAGGAAAAAAAGAAAATTGAAGAGGATGGAAAAGAAATATTAAGAAGAAAATTAAAACATCTTAAAATCATCCTTACTGATAAGGTTATTACGTTAATGCTAAGATTTTTTAAAATTAATGCAAGTTCTGATCTTTACTATCAGGTAGGATCTGGAACTCTTGACAATAAAAAAATTAGACAATTTTCATCCGATTACAACAATAAATTTATTAGTTTTTTTAAAAAAAGACTCAAATACAACTCCTCATATATAAGTAAGAATATTAAAATAAATGATTATGATAAATTAGTTTTTGGTAAAGATCAACAATCATTAAGTTATATGATTGCATCATGCTGTAATCCAATACCTGGTGATTCAGTTTTTGGATTTATTACAATTAATGAAGGAATTAAGGTTCATAAAAAAAAATGTAGCAATGCTCTTTCAATGCAATCAAAATTTGCTTACCGAATAATTAATGCTAAGTGGATTAATTCATCCACAGATATTTTTACTGCTATTCTTAGAATTACAGGAATAGATAATATAGGCTTGGTTAATGAGTTAACTAGAGTGATTTCTAGTAACATGAATGTTGATATATTTAAACTTAATTTTGAAACTGAGGATGGCCTTTTTAAAGGGAATGTGGGTGTAAGAGTTCGAAACAAAACTATTTTAAATAAAATGGTAAAAAACTTACAGAAAATGAAAGGAATTGAAAAGGTTACTCGAGAGTAACTGAATAAAAGATTATATTTGTAAAAGATGCAAGAAATAGAATCACAAAAAGAAGTAAAGTCACAACAAGACGTTGTCAAAGAAGTTTTTACAAACTTCTTGAACATAAAATATCACAGAAAAACACCAGAGCGTTTTGCTATTTTATTTGAAATCTATGCAAGTAAAGAACATTTTGATATAGAATCTTTATATATCAAAATGAAAAATAAAAACTATAGAGTCAGTAGAGCTACTCTATACAACACTATAGATCTTTTACTTGAATGTGGGTTAGTTAGAAAACATCAATTTGGAAATGCTCACGCTCAGTATGAAAAATCATATTTTGACAGACAACATGATCATGTAATTTTTACTGACACGGGAGATGTAAAAGAATTTTGTGATCCCAGAATTCATCAAATTAAACAAACAATTGAAGAAGTTTTTGATATTAATATTCATAATCATTCATTGTATTTTTACGGCACAAAAAAAAACGTTTAAGAATTTATTAAAATATGGCTGTTGATTTGTTACTCGGACTCCAATGGGGGGACGAAGGAAAAGGGAAAATTGTTGATGTATTAACAAAATCTTATGATATAATCGCTCGCTTTCAAGGAGGTCCAAATGCAGGACATACTCTGGAGTTTGATGGAATTAAACATGTACTTCATACAATTCCATCTGGAATTTTTCATCCATCAGCAATAAATCTTATTGGAAATGGCGTTGTGATAGATCCAGTAATATTTAGAAAAGAAATTAAAGGTCTAATGCCATACAATATTGATTTCAAGACAAAACTTTTGATTTCAAAAAAGGCTCATATTATTTTGCCAACTCATAGATTACTAGATGCTGCTTCTGAGGCTTCTAAGGGTAAAGCTAAGATTGGGTCAACTCTAAAGGGAATAGGTCCAACTTATATGGATAAAACTGGAAGAAATGGAATCAGAATAGGTGATATTCTTCTTACTGATTGGAAAAATAAATACCATTTACTTTCAAAAAAACATTTAAAAATGTTAGACTATTTTAATAGTGAAATTGAATTTGATCTAAAGTCAATGGAAAAAGAGTTTTTTGAATCATTAGAAGTTATCAAATCTTGTCAAATAGTTGATAGCGAAGAATATATTAGCAAGGCTCAAAAAGCAGGTAAAAAAATATTAGCCGAAGGTGCTCAGGGATCACTACTTGATATAGATTTTGGAACATACCCGTATGTTACATCTTCAAATACTACTGCAGCAGGCGCGTGTACAGGGCTTGGTATAGCGCCTAATAAAATAAAAAATGTTTTTGGTATTTTTAAAGCTTACACAACTAGAGTGGGAAGAGGTCCATTTCCTACAGAATTATTTGATGAAAGTGGAAAAACTATGGCAAAGGTTGGAAATGAGTTTGGTTCTACTACAGGAAGGTCAAGAAGATGTGGTTGGATTGATTTAGTTGCTCTTAAATATTCTATTGAAATAAATGGAGTAACTCAATTAATGATGATGAAAGGAGATGTGTTATCTGGATTTAAGAATATCAAAGCATGTTCTTCATATGAAATGGAAAATGGAGAAACAACATTGTTTTTCCCTTATGATTCAGGAGCTAAGGGGCTAAAACCAGTATATAAAGAATTAAAAGGCTGGTCAGAAGATTTAACAAAAATTACAGATGAAAAATATTTTCCTGAAACATTTAAAGAATATATAAAATTCTTAGAAAAAGAATTAGAAACTCCAATTAAAATAGTGTCTGTAGGACCAGATCGTAAACAAACTATTTTTATAAATTGATTTATTAAAACTAGCTTTTGTATCGAGCACTTATTTTTATTTTTATTAACATCATAGGATGTCTTATGATTGTCGGCCAAGATTCTAAGGTGATAGAAATTAGAAAAGCTGGAAGTTCGAATCAAAATGAATTACTATACCCTGGCGCTAATATACTATTAAAGGATATGAATACTCGTGTCAACCTCTATCATGAAGGAGCGTTAATAATTTCTGACAAAGCATTTTTTTATAACAAATCTAATTTTTTTAGAGCTGAAGGTAATATTGTATTTACTCAAGGTGATAGTTTAACGATGACATGTTCTTACCTCGAGTATGATGGAAGTTTGAAAAAAGCAAAGGCATGGGGTGCTGTTTTTTTAAAAAAACCTGATATGTCCCTAGAAACTGATACACTTTATTTAGACAGGAAAAAGCAGATTGGATATTATAATACTTTTGGCAAAGTAATTGATAGCTCAACAGTTCTTACAAGCAATAAAGGCTCTTTATTTATGAATGAAAATAAATATAGATTCACCTCTAGTGTGAAAATTGACTCTCCCAAATACTCTGTTAAATCTGAGAGGCTAGATTATTTCACTGATATAGACAACGCTTATCTTTACGGTCCAACCGATATAGTTGGTGAGGATTATTCAATATATTGTGAAAGAGGTTTTTACGATTTAAAAAAAGAGAAAGGAAATTTTCAAAAAAATGGAAAAATAATTTATGATGGAAAAATAATTTCGGGAGACAGCTTGTATTTTGAAAAAAGTAAAGAATACGCGTCTGCAACAAATCGAGTAAGAATAAAAGACACCATGAACAACTCCATTATTTATGGTCATTACGGAGAGGTTTTTAAAGCCAAGGATTCTGCAATTATAACGAAAAGAGCTGTTGCTCTTAATATTATTGAAAATGATTCTCTATTCATTCACGCTGATACTTTAATAGCCACAGGCCCTCAAGATAATAGAGTTTTAAGGGGGTTCTATGATGTTCGATTTTTTAAGTCTGATGTCAAAGGGAGATCAGATTCCCTTTTTTTAAATCAACAAACTGGGGATATTGAGCTTATCAATAAACCTTTAACAAATAAAGAACTTCAATTGTTCACTGAAGAAGATAAAAATAAACGTAATCCAATATTGTGGTTTGGCGATAGTCAAATGACTGGTAATCAAATTTTTCTTTTATCAAATTTAAAAACAAAGAAACTTGACTCACTTAAAATAATAGGAGAGGCATTTATTATTGAAAAAGATAGTATTGGCAAAGATGGATTTAATCAAATCAAAGGAGGTTTATTAAATGGGGATTTTATTGATGGTCAGTTAAATAATATAGAAGTTATAAAAAACACACAGGTAATTTATTATTTATATTCAGATGAAGATAATGAGTTAATCGGTATTAATAAGACTATTTGTAGTTCACTTGACATGATAATGATAAATAACGAAATTTCAGATATCACCTTTCATATCAATCCAAATGGTGAAGTGTTCCCAGATAAAGAAATTGATGAAAATGAAAGAAAACTTAAAGGTTTTGTGTGGAGAAATGATGAAAAACCTAAAAATGAAAATGATCTATTTAGTGAAAAAGATAAAAACTTAATTCTTCCAAAAATAAATGGTATTGAAATTCCAAAATCTTTTTTTTATGAATTGGATTTTAATCGATGAAAAATAAGTTTTTAAAATATCAAGCAAAAACAACACCTGACCCAATAGGCTTAGAAATAAAAAAAGCAAAAGGCTCATATATTTGGGATAAATCAAATAAAAAATATCTTGATTTTATTGCTGGGATTTCTTCAAATCCTCTAGGCCATAGGCACCCTTCAGTTATAAAAGAAATAAAAAAACAGTTAAAAAAATACATGCATGTTATGGTTTATGGAGAATACATTCAAAAACCTGCTGTTGAGCTATGTGAAAATATTGTAAATAAACTTCCAAACAAATTAGATGTCATATATTTAACAAATTCAGGCACTGAAGCAATTGAGGGGGCTTTAAAAGTTGCGAAAAAGGCAACGGGGAGGAAAGAGTTTATTGCTGCAGAAAATTCATATCATGGAAGTACTCATGGAGCCCTGAGCTTATTAGGTGTTAAAAAACAAAAAATAGGGTATGAACCTTTACTTCCTGGAGTAAATTTTATTCGTTTTAATAACATTGACGATATAAATCTAATTACTACAAAAACTGCAGCTGTTGTTTTGGAAACTATTCAAGGAGGTGCTGGATTTATTTTACCAACAAACAACTATTTAAAATTAGTTAAACAAAAATGTGAGGATACTGGAGCTCTCCTTATATTAGATGAAATACAGCCTGGTTTTGGAAGAACAGGTAAGCTTTTTAGTTTTGAACATTTTAATTTAGTACCCGATATACTTGTAATGGGCAAAGGAATGGGTGGCGGACTACCTATAGGGGCTTTCTGCTCATCTAAAAAAATAATGAAATTACTTGAAAGTAAACCAAAACTAGGTCATATTACAACATTTGGAGGTAACCCAGTAGTTGCAGCTTCAGCACTAGCAACAATAGAAACTATTTACAAAGAAAATTTAATAGATAGTGTTGATGCAAAAGAAAAATTATTTAGAAAAAGATTAAAACATCCTTTGATAAAAAGAATCAATGGAAAAGGATTAATGCTTGCTATAATATTTGATAAAAAATCAACAGCTAATACTCTTGTCTTAAATTCCATGGATAGGGGACTAATATTGTTTTGGCTTTTATGGGAAAAAAAAGCTGTTAGAGTTTCTCCACCTTTAAATATTAGTGTGAAAGAAATTAATAAAGGCTGTGATATCATTATTAGTATTTTAAACAAAATCATCAACCCTTAATGTTAACTATTTTGTTAAAAACAATATTTTAATGGATATTAAACATTCATTTAGGTTATCTAACTTGGAATAAGATATAATAATATGTTAAACTTCAATCATGATGATTTTATTGCTCCAATATCGAAGTTTGAAGCAATGCTTAAAACCAATGAGGTTTTATTTTTTGACGCTCAGGAATTCGAGAGTATCGTTCAATACTATATAGACTACGGAAAACTGAATCTTGCAGGAAGGGCACTAGAAATAGGAATGAATCAACACCCAGGAAATGGAGAGCTACTTTTACTAAAAAGTGAAATATTAATTTTCGAAGGAAATTTTAAAAAATCTTTGGAAATAATAGAAATAGCTGAACAGTTAATACCTCAACATGAAGAAATCTTTTTACAAAAAGCAACAATTGCATCAAAATCAAAACAACATTCTGAAGCTATAAAATTCCTTAACAAAGCACTTGATTTATGCGAAGATCCTTTAGAGATATGGAGTCTAATAGGTATGGAGTTTATAATTTTAGAGGATTTTAATTCTGCGAAATACTATTTTAAATTATGTTTAGAAGAAGACCCATTAGATTATCAATCATTATATAATCTGCTTCACACATTTGATCAACTGGACGATTCATCTGGAGCTATAGAAACTTTAAATTTAATCCTAGAAAAAGATCCCTACTGTGAAGTTGCATGGCACCAACTTGGTAAAATTTATTGTAATCTACAAAAATACACAGAAGCAATTTCAGCATTTGAATTCGCTATTATTAGTGATGATAAATTCACTGGGGCTTATATTGAAATTGGTAGAATATTAGAGAAAACTGGTAAATTAAATATGGCGATAGAAAATTATCATATTGCATTACAAATAAATGATCCAAGCGCATTTGTTTTTCATAGAATTGCCAGTTGCTATAAGGCTTTAGGTAGTAATGATTTGTCTATTCAATTTTATAAAAAAGCTGTAAACACTGAGCCAACATTTGAAAAAGGGTGGATTGCTATTATTGATTTTTATTATCTAAATAATGATTTTACTAATGCTCTTGTATTTGCTAAAAGAGCCATAGAGTCTAATGGTGATAACTCTATTATAACATATAAATTAGGTCAAACTTTTTTTAAACTAGAACAGTTTTCGGATGCAGCTTTTTATTATGAAAGTGCTATTCAACTAGGAGATTGTAATAAAGAAATATGGAATAATCTTCTTGACTGTCTTATTAAACTATACAGATTTAATCAAGCTAAAAATAAAATAAATAAAGCTTTAGAAATTTATCCTAATTCTCCAGAAATTGTTTTTAGGTTAGCAATAGTTGAAATTAAAACAGGTAATATTGAATTGGCAAAAAAACATCTTAACTCTATTAATAGGTCATCTATAAATGAATTGTTTAAAAATGATTTATATAATAATTTAAGAAACATGATTAAACAATAGAGTTGCTTTTTTATCAGTTTTAGTGTTCTTGAACCATTTAAATAGATCTATACATGAAATCACTTTCTATTATTCTTAAAGGAGTTTTTATGGGAATAGCTGATCTAGTTCCTGGAGTCTCAGGAGGAACAATGGCTTTGATATTTGGGATTTATGATGATTTCATTTTTAGTTTATCAAAAATTTCAATATCATCATTAAGACTATTAAAAGATAATGGAATAAAAGCTTTTTGGATAGAAATCAATGGGAGTTTTCTTTTAAAATTATTTTCAGGAATTTTTATAGGGGTTTCTTTATTTACTTATCTAATAGATTGGCTTATTAACAACCATCCAATTCCTTTATGGGCTTTTTTTATAGGGGTTTTATTATCAAGCATAATTTTCATCTATAAAAATATTAAAAATCCAAAAACCAACTTATTGTTATATTTTCTTTTTGGAATATTAATTTCGTATTCAATTTCTCAAATAAATACAACTTCTGAAATTGAATCATTCAGTGGTTTATATTTATTTTTTTCGTCACTATTTGCAATAAGTGCTATGATTCTTCCAGGTATTTCAGGCGCATATATATTGATTCTATTTGGCACCTACACAGAAGTGATTTCAACAATAAAGGGTCTTTTAAATATTTTTATTAAACAAGATTACACCAATCTATATATTGTGACATACAAGGCTAGTATTATTGCGTTTGGAATAATTTGTGGAATATTAATCTTTTCTAAAATTTTTAAATGGCTTCTTGTCAAATATTATGATGCAGTACTAGTATTTATGATTGGATTAATGCTTGGTGGAATAAGTAAAATATGGCCATGGCAAGAAAATGGTGAAAGTATTCTTCCGTTTAATTATTCTGGAGAAAATTTCATCTTACTGGCTTTAATCTTTTTTATTTTGGGAATACTATTCATCTTTGGTGTTCAGCTTCTAGAAAAACAAAAACACAATGATGAAAAAGAGAACCACCAGTGATAAACTTTTATTATTAGTCAAAGGTTTTGCCATGGGAGCTGTAAACAAAGTTCCAGGTGTTTCAGGTGGAATAGTTGCTTTAGTTTCAGGTTTCTATATCGAGCTAATATATTCACTCCAAAAAATCAATTTAACATCTATAAGGCTTCTTTTTTCTGGACGCTGGAAGAGCTTCTATAATTATATAAATGCTGAGTTTTTAGTTTTTCTTTTTGGAGGAAGTATTATAAGTTTTTTTAGTATGTCTTTGATTTTAGAATTTCTAATACTGAATTATTCTAGTTATTTATGGTCAAGTTTTTTTGGAATGGTATTGGCTTCAATATTTTTTATTTTTCCTTTAGTAAAAAAATGGAAGCTAAATACTTATACGTTTTATTTTGTTGGAATGTTAACTGGTTTATGTATTAGCTTGTCTGAACCTATAAGCGGTAATGATAATTTATATTTTGTATTTTTCTGTGGATTAATTAGTGTGTCTGGGATGACCCTGCCTGGAATATCTGGTTCTTTTTTATTATTGCTTTTAGGGAATTATGAACTTTTATTAGTTGATTCAGTTAATGCATTTTTTTATACAATTAAAGAGACAGTTGGTGGCGATCTATCTTTTTTAAACGACAAGTCAAGAATTCGATTAATTAAAACGATGGTAGTCTTTATTTTAGGATCAATTACAGGATTAGTTTTTTTTGTAAATATTTTAAGTTTTGTTTTAAAAAAATTTTATTCAATAACGCTATCCCTAATAATTGGATTTGTTTCTGGATCTATTATAAGTTTATGGCCATGGAGATCTTTATCAGAAAACAATAAAATAACATATTATTTTCCCAGTGAAATTAATAAAGAGACCTCTTTAATGCTTATATGTATTATTTTAGGAGTTGGGTTTATATATATTTTAGAAAAATATGGGAAACAATTTAAAACATAAACAGTTTGGGCTTGTCGGAAAAAATATAGAATATTCATTTTCAAAAATATATTTTGAAAAAAAATTTTCAAAAAACAAGAACTACACTTATTTTAATTATAAAAATTTTGACATAAAAAATATTTCTGAAATAAAAGATATATATAAAATAAAAAATTTATCCGGTCTTAATATAACAATACCGTACAAAGAAAAAATTATACCCTATCTAGATCAGTTAACACCCACTGCTCAAAAAATTGGTGCAGTTAATACTGTAATATTTAAAAACGGTAAAACAATAGGTGATAATACAGATGTTATTGGATTTGAAAGAGCATTGGAAGTCTTTGTAGGGTCATTTATAAAAAAGGCACTAGTGCTTGGCTCAGGAGGAGCCTCAAAGGCTATAGAGTTTGTTTTAAGAAAAAATAGAATGGATATAATAATTGTGTCACGTAATCCAAATAAAAATGAAATAAACTATATCGATTTAAATCAAGAATTAATAAATAATTATCCGCTAATCATAAACTGCACTCCTCTGGGAACATTTCCAAAAATAGAAGGATTACCAAAAATTCCTTACGATTATATAAATTCAAAAAATTATTTATTTGATTTAATATATAATCCAAAAGAGACAAAATTTATGAAAAAAGGAATTGATAAAGGGGCAAATGTTTGTAATGGTCACAATATGTTGATTCAACAAGCAGAAGCATCATGGAAACTTTGGAAATAAGTAATAATATGATATATTTTTTGTAAATTTTAAAACAAATAATTCCAAAACTAGAGAACTAGTTTTAATAAGATAGTAATAAAAAAAGATATGGATATTTCAACCATGACGGTTATTGAACTAAAGAAGATTGCTAAAGAAAAAGGCATTTCTGGTGTGTCAAAATTAAAAAAAGCAGATTTAGTCAAAACGATAAAAAAGAAAGTTGGAGTTCAGGATAAAGAAAGCAAACTCCAAAGCCTTAAAAAACAAAATAGTCAAGCAGTTGTTCCAAAAATAAATAACACAAAACATCTAAATAAGAGTGATCAAATTAATTATTTGAAAGAAAAAGTAAATGATCCAAAATGGAGTGTCCACAAAAAAGAAATTGACGAGGCAATCAAGGATTTAGAAAATATTTTTTCAAATACCTTAAAAAAAGAAAAGGAAGATTTTATATCAAATGGAGGTAAAGAAATAGATTTTTATTTTGAATCTCAAGAAAAAGAAGAATTCAATAAAATAACTTATGAATATAGAAAAACTAAACGTCTATACTTTAAAGAAAAAGAAAATCAAAAAAAAATAAATAGTGATTTAAAAAGAGTCATAATTGAGCAGATAAAAGAATTAATTGGTTCAGATGAATCAATTAATGTTATATATAAAAAATTTAAATCTCTGCAAGAAAAATGGCATATAAGTGGTCCTGCATTAAGATCTGATAGTAATGATTTATGGGAAACATATAAACATCATATTGAACGATTTTATGACTTTCTTCATATCAACAGAGAGTTAAGAAATATAGATTATAAACATAATTATGAGGAGAAAATTAAAATAATTGAAAAAGCAGAAGATCTAGTAAAAACACAGGATATTATTAAGGCTGGAAGAGATCTAAATGTTTTACATCTTTTATGGAAAAATGAATTGGGTCCAGTTGCTCCTGAAAATAGAGAATTATTATGGAAAAGATTTCAAGAAGTATCAAAAATAATTCATTCTAGAAGACAAAATTTTCAAAAAGACATTGAACAAAATCAAAATTTAAATCTTGAAAGAAAAAACATAATTCTTCTTAAAATAAAAAAACTTACAAATCCAGAACCTTTAACCCATAAAGATTGGCAATTGTCAATAAAAAAATTCAATGACTTAAGAGATGAGTTTAAGTCATTGGGGACGATTCCAAAGTCAGAAAGTAAAGAAAATTGGAGCTTGTTTCGTGATACAGGAAGAGCATATAATTTATGTAAGAATAAATTTTATAAAAATCAAAAAAACAATCAAAAAGAAACTATAAAAAATTATAAAAGTCTTTTAAAGGAAGTTAAAAATATTAATGAAAAAGAAGATTGGAGAAAATTTATAGAAAGAATGAAATCAATTCAAATAGATTTCAACAAACTTGGTTTTGTTCCAAGAAATATTTTAAAAAGGTTTAGATCTGAATTTCAAATAGAAACGAACCTATATTTCAAAAGATTAAAGTCTGGTTATCAAAAATTGAATACTGATGAGGAAATTCTTTACAAGAAAAAAATAGATTTAATTAATGGTATTAAGAAAATTGAATTCACAGACAATAATATTGATGAAATTTATAAAAATCAATGGGAAAGTATTGAAAAATTTGGTGTTTTAAACAGTGAATTGGAAACCAAAGTTGTTGATTTATTTGTAAAATCTATTTCCGGCTTAATCAAAGTAAATTCTGATATAAAGTTTAATAAAGCAAATTTTTTATTTGAAGTTGAATTAAATTGTTTAAAGAATAATTCAAAGGAACTACAAATCAAAATTGATTATTATAAAAGAACAATAGAAGGACTTCAATCAGAGATAAATCAATTAGAAAATAATCTTGAATTTTTTAGCAGGTCTAGTACAGAAAGCCCTGTTCTCAGGAATGTAACAGGAAAATTAAATGTATTGACTACTAAATTATTCTCATCAAAAGAGAGGGTCAAGAAGCTAAAGCTTTTAAAAAGGAACATAATTAATTCTTCCAAAAAAAATTAAAAGAAAAAAACACAGATATTAATGAAAAAAATTAGTTTTAAATATTTTTTTTTGCCTCACCCCATAATATAATTAACTCATCTAAATTTAAAGACTGTATTAAATTATTTTCAGATTTTACAGTCTTTTCCATGTATTGAAATCTCTCAATAAATTTTTTATTTGTTTTCTTTAAAGCCATATCAGGATCTATTTTAACAAATCTTGCATAATTAATTAAGGAGAAAATTAAATCGCCAAACTCTTCTTCCATGCATGATTTGTTCTTTTCTTTAACAGCCTCAAGAAATTCATCTTCTTCTTCTTTAACTTTGTTCCAAACATCTTCTAGCTTCTTCCATTCAAAACCTACTCCTGCTGCTTTATCCTGAATACGTTGTGATTTAATTATTTCTGAAAGAGTGGAGGGTATTCCAGAAAAAACACTAACATTTCCCTCTTTGAGTTTTAAAGATTCCCAATTACGCTTAACCTCATCTTCATCTTCTACATTAACATTTCCATAAATATGAGGATGTCTATAAACTAATTTATTACATATAGCTTCTGCCACATCTCCAATATCAAATTCTTTTTTTTCAGAGGCTATTTTTGAATAAAATAAAATATGTAATAATAAATCTCCCAATTCAGATTTTATTCCATTAAAATTTTTTTCTGATATAGCATCAGACAACTCATGTGTTTCTTCAATAGTAAGAGCTCGAAGGGTTTCAAAGGTTTGTTTTTTATCCCATGGACATTTAGATCGAAGTTCATCTATTATGGTCAACAACTGATCTATTAACTCTAGTTGTTTTTTTCTGGAATTCATTTTTTAATATTTTTTAAACTTAATGAAGAAAAAAAATTCTTATCCAGAAGCAAATTATACCACTTAATGATTTTTTTTACATCATTTGGATATACTCTCTCTTTATCATAATTATCAAAAATCAAATAAAAGTAATTCATCAAATCATTTTTTGATGATTTGTGTGTAATTTTTGTTTGTAATCCATTTTCGTTTTTAAAAATTGATTTAAAAATCTCTTCAAGAGGTTTTTTCTCATTGTTTCCAAAAACTTGAATTTCATTTAGTATACTAATCTGATCGTTTATTTTTGTTGATATTTTTTTATTATCTATTAATGATTGAGCAATAAATCCATATCGGGTTTTTGATAAAATTTTAAACAATCCTTGACGTGAAGAAATAGATATAACTTCGTCTAGTTTCATATTACTTATTTTTAATTAGTTTTGAAAATTTCATTTTGTAGTCCGTTTTAATTTTTCCCTTACTTATGTCTATTAACTTACCTTTCAATAGTTTTCTTTTTAAGGGTGATATTTTATCAGTGAACAAAACACCCTCTATATGATCATATTCATGCTGAACTACTCTGGCAATAATTCCATTAAAATAATGTTGATGTTGATTAAATTCTTCATCAAAATATTTAATCAAAATAGTTTCGGGACGTTTTACATCTGCTCTTACTTCAGGAATACTCAGACAACCTTCGTTAAAATCCCATTTATTTCCAGTTTCATTAATTATAACTGGATTAATAAATACTTTTTTAAAAGAGCTAACCAATTCAAATTCATCTTTATTCATGCTTTCAGAATCAGCAAAAGGTGAAGTGTCAACAATAAAAATACGAAATGACAACCCTACCTGTGGAGCAGCTAGTCCAACTCCATTAGCATTGTTCATAGTTTCCCACATATTTTCAATAAACTCATTGAGGTTTATAAAATCATTTGAAATATTCTTAGCTTTTTTTTTCAATACTGGATTTCCATAGGCTAATATTGGTAAAATCATTTTTGAAGTTTTTTAAATTCTAAATAAGATTGTAAGATGATAGTTGCGCTAATTTGATCAATAAGAGACTTATTTTTTCTTTTATTCTTTTTTATTCCTGAGTCAATTATTACCTGACTAGCAATTTTTGAAGTGTACCTTTCATCATATCTAATAATTTTGATGTTCGATATTTTATTTTGAAGTTTTGCTATGAATTTCACAATAAGTGTCTCTATATTAGAAAAACTTCCATCCTTTTGTTTAGGCTGTCCAACAATAATAGCTTCTACATCATTTTTTAATACATATTGTTCTAAAAAGATTAATGTTTCGTTTGGAGGTAAAGTTGTTATTCCACTAGCAATTATTTGAAAAGGATCTGTATGAGCAATACCTGTTCTCTTTTCTCCAAAATCTAACGCAATCAAACAACCCATTTTTAAATTTTAACAAATATACATTTTGACAGCTTAAATTAATCAGCTAATTCCTAGTTTCATTACTTTTACTAAAATATTTAGATATGAAATCCTTAATTGAAGCTGCATGGAATAAACGTTCATTATTAGAGAATAAAGAAACCCAAAAGGCTATAAGAGATGTAATAAATGAACTTGATCTTGGTAATATTAGAGTTGCAGAAAAAAATAATGGAGTTTGGAAAATAAATGAGTGGATAAAAAAGGCTGTTGTTTTATATTTTCCAATACAAAAGATGGAATCAATTGAAATTGGGCCATTTGAATTTCATGATAAAATTCCTTTAAAAAAAGATTATGTAAAAAAAGGAATTAGAGTTGTACCCCATGCTGTTGTAAGACATGGAGCGTATATAGCTAGAGGAACAATCTTAATGCCTAGTTATACAAATATAGGAGCGTATATTGACGGTGGTACAATGATAGATACTTGGGCTACTGTTGGAAGTTGTGCGCAAATTGGAAAAAATGTTCATATTAGTGGTGGTGTTGGTATAGGCGGAGTACTTGAGCCAATTCAAGCTTCTCCAGTTATTATTGAAGATGATACATTTATAGGCTCTAGATCTATAATAGTTGAAGGGGTTAGAGTAGAAAAAGAAGCTGTTTTGGGAGCTAATGTTGTTTTAACAGCATCCACTAAAATTATTGATGTTACTGGTGAAAAACCTATTGAGTCTAAGGGGGTAATACCTAGGAGATCAGTTGTTATTCCAGGTAGCTACGAAAAACAATTTAAAGCTGGTAAATATCATGTTCCGTGTGCCCTAATTATAGGTGAAAGAAAAGAAAGTACAAACAAAAAAACATCACTTAATGATGCTTTAAGAGAAAATAATGTGCCAGTCTAATTTACTTAACTGAAGTTGTTTTTAAAAACCAATACCTAAGCATAACAAAAAACATTCCTCTTTTAACTTTTGAAAAAAGAGAAAAAATAAATAATTCTATAATTGAAGAAATGAAGATTAAAATATGTGCGATAAACCTACCTATTCCTTTAAAATGTTTTTCAGCATACTTATGAGATGATATAATAACTTCAGATTTTGTTTTAATTCTGGTATCAATGTTTTTTCTTGAAGCACCTCCATGTGAATGTATACAGCTCCATTGATTAAGCATAACACATTTCATTTGGTTATTTTGAGCTCTTTTGCAAAGATCTATATCTTCATAATACATCCAGAAACTTTCGTCCCACTCCCCTATTTTAGTAAAATCATCATTTCTTATTAAAATAAAAGATCCGGAAATCCAATCTGGAAAAGAAATTTGATTTTGAGAAATTACTTTTTTTGATTGAGAAGGTCTGAAAAGAATTCTTTCTAGACTCCGAATAGGTGAAAGTACATTTAAAAAATTAGGAAAAATTCCAAATGGATAAGTTTGCTTTCCCTGATCTCCTAATTGATTTATAGAAATCAATCGGTAATCAGGATTATTATCACAAAATGGAATTAAATTTTCAAAACAGGTTTTAGGAATTTTAGTGTCTGGATTAAGAAATAATATCCATTTAGTATTAGCATATTGAGCTCCTATATTACACCCGTATGAGAATCCACCATTAACTTGTTCTTTAATAAAATGAACCCAATTAAATTTAATTGAAAAAATTTCAAGTTCACCATCATTAGAAAAATTATCAACGACTATAACCTTTCTTATTGTTACAGACTGCATTTTTATACTTTTTAAGCAAACAGCAAGCTTGTCCCAACATCTATAATTAACAATAACTATTGAAAGATCTAACATAAATTCAAATATAGGATATTTGACTTATTAGTTATTTTAAATAAAAGTACTTTTGTATAATCATAAATTAGTGTAATGAATGTATTAATAATTCAACAAAAAATGATTGGAGATGTTTTAATTAGCACACTGTTATGTGAAAATATTAAAAAGTGGAATCCATCATCTAAAATTGATTTTATTGCAAACACTCATACAGTTCCGATACTTCAAAACAATCCTAATATTAATAAAATTATAATTTTTGAAGATTACTTTAAACATGATAAAATATCATTAATTAAATTTTTAATAAATCAGAAAAAGAAAAAATATGACATCCTTATAGATGCTTATGGAAAAACTGAAAGTATATTAACTTCCTTTTTAACTCCGGCAAAAATAAAAATTGGTTTTAAAAAATGGTATTCTAAATGGGTATATTCTGAATCTATAATAAGAGAAACAGAAAGGTTAGGTGGTGATTTACAGTTAACAATTAAAAATAGAATTAAATTATTAATTCCTATTATTGGGAATGAATTCAACTATGTAACATTACCAAAAGTGTACATCAATGAAAATGAAAAAAGGGCAGCAAAATCAAAATTAAAAAACATCAAGTCACCACTAATTATGATAAGCTTATTGGGCAGCTCAAAACTAAAGACTTATCCTCTTAATAAAATGATTAAAATTTTAAATTATTTAGTTGAAGTACATAAGGTTCAATTAATTTTAAATTACATGAGGAGTCAGGAAAAAGAAGCATTGTATTTGATTAACTCCTTAGAGAACAAAACATTAAAATCAATTGTTTTAGATAAATCTCCTGATAGTTTAAGAGATTATATCTCACTTGTTTCTTTATGTGATGCAATAATTGGTAATGAGGGAGGAGCAATAAATATAGCTAAATCGCTAGAATTACCAAATTTTTCAATATTTTCTCCTCAAATAAACCCTAGCGGGTGGATCAATCCCTCTCCTAGTGAAGTTGGGGTTCATATAATGGATTACGATAAAAACTTTCAAAACTTTAAATTGACAGATAAAGAAATTATAAGCTTTTATAATGAATTTGAATTTGAACTTTTCAAAGAAAAATTATCAAATTTCATGAGTCGACTCAGATAAACCATTAAGTGCTTTAATTCTTTTATTTAAGACAGAATCTGTTTGAATTAAATTATTTTTTAAAAATCCGGTTTCATCTTTTTGATCATGATCAAGATGATAAACAACCCCCACAAATTTCAACCTTTTGCACATGACTCCATTGTTATGCATTCGAATCATCAAGTCTGAATCCTCTCTCCCCCAACCAATAAAATCGTTATCATATCCATTTACAGCAATAAAATCTCGCCTCCAGAAAGAGGTATTACATCCTCTAAATTTATGAGAAATTTTATGTTTTTTTTTATAAAAATTGCTTAAAAAAGGTAATCGAACTTTTCTAAATCTTTTTTTTATTCTTGGGCTAAAAAAAGAAAAAATTAATTTTTGGTTTTTATGTTCGAAACACCATAGTACTTCAGAGATATAATTCTTTTTAATATGAACCCTAGTTCCATACAAATAACATCCTTTTTTAGCATTAGCTAAATGATCATAAATAAAATACTCATCAGGAATACAATCACCATCAATTTGAATTATATAATCCGAATGGGATAATTTTATGGCTTTGTTAAGTATCAAAGCTTTCCTAAAGCCTGAATCTTTTTGTTGAATATGAATAAATTTTGATGAAATTTTATTTTTCCAAAAGTTAACAATTTTGAGTGTTTTACTGTCATTTCCATCTTCGGCAATAATTATTTCATTTGGTGTTTTAAATTGTTTAGATATTGCATCAATAATAATATTGAGTGCTTCAGGGGAATTATAAGTTGAAATTACTAATGCTGTTGTCATAATTATAAGCAAATATAAATAGAAATCAATGTTTTATAACTTCGTTATTTTTAAACTGTATTTTTGAATAAATATTTATAAATGAATTTTGAAATTAAAAATGCTGTTAAAGTATTAAATAATGGAGGATTGATTCTATATCCTACAGATACTGTATGGGGAATTGGATGTGATGCAACTAATCCTGAAGCAGTAAAAAAAATATTTAAAATCAAAAAAAGAAAATCAAAAAATGCACTTATATGCTTAGTTAGTAATATAAATATGTTGAAAGATTATATAACCAAAATACCCAAAGGATATGAATCATTAATAACTGATCCAGTTCCAACTACAATAATTTACAATAATCCAATAGGAGTGGCTCATAATTTAGTAGCAAGGGATAATACATTGGGTATTAGAATACCAAATCATGAATTTTGTAATAGATTAATCACTGAGTTTTCTAAACCAATTGTTTCGACATCTGCAAATATTAGTCAAAATAAAACACCTTCAATATATTCCGAAATATCATCAACAATTTTGGAAGGTGTTGATCATGTTGTAAATTTGCAAAAAGAAAAAACAAGTAGTTTGCCATCAAGAATATTTAAAATAGATATTAAAGGAGAGCTTCAAATAATTCGTGAATAAATGAATTTGCCGAATACAGATGAATTATTAAGTTCACAGCTTTTCCAAATAATAAAAAAGGTTGTTGAAAAATCCAAAATTGAAACATATTTAATTGGGGGATTTGTTAGAGATTTTTTATTACAAAAAAAAGACTCAAAAGATATTGATATTGTTGCTATAGGAAGTGGAATAGAAATTGCTAAATCAGTTCAAAAGGAACTTCCAAATGCAAGCAAAATTCAAGTTTTTAAAAACTATGGTACGGCTATGTTTAAATGGAGAGGAGTAGTCCTTGAGTTTGTTGGTGCAAGGAAAGAATCATATTCAAAAGAAAGCAGAAATCCAATAGTAGAAAAAGGAACATTAAAAAATGACCAAAATAGACGAGATTTTACAATAAATGCACTAGCAATAAGTCTTAATTCTACAAATTTTGGAAAAATTTTAGATCCCTTTAATGGATTTGATGACATAAAAAATGGTATTATAAAAACACCTTTAGATCCTAATAAAACATATAGTGACGATCCGTTAAGAATGTTAAGAGCTATACGATTTGCAACCCAATTAGGTTTTAAAATTGAAGAAAAATCGTTAAATTCTATATATGAAAATAAAGATAGGATTGAAATAGTCTCCAAAGAAAGAATTATAGATGAAATTAATAAAATTATTTCATCACAAAAACCATCAATTGGATTTACAATATTAGAACAAACTGGGCTATTAAAAAGTATACTTCCAGAAATTCAAAACTTAAAAGGAATTGAAGAAGTAGAAGGGTTTAAACATAAAGATAATTTTTATCATACATTAGAAGTTCTAGATAATATCTGTGAATCAACTGACAACCTATGGCTCAGATGGGCCGCCCTTCTTCATGATATTGGTAAAGCTCCAACAAAAAAGCTAATAAAAGATATTGGATGGACCTTTCACGGTCATGAGTTTGTTGGATCAAAAATGGTTTACAAATTGTTTAAAAGGCTTAAAATGCCATTAAATGACACAATAAAATATGTTCAAAAGCTTATTTTTATGAGCTCTCGTCCAATTATTATAGCACAAGAGATGGTTACAGATGCAGCCGTTAGAAGGTTGGTTTTTGATGCTGGTAATTCTATTGATGACCTGATTTGCTTATGTAAGGCAGATATAACCACAAAAAATCAAAAAAAATTTTTAGAATATCATAAAAACTTTGAGTTAGTAACTAATAAAATTATTGAAGTAGAAAAAAGAGATAAAATTAGAAATTTTCAACCTCCTGTTGATGGAGATTTAATTATGAAATATTTTAATTTAGAACCTTGCCGAGAAATAGGAAAAATAAAAGACGTGATTAAAGAAGCAATTCTTGAGGGGAAAATTCCCAATGAAAAAAATGCTGCTTTTGAATTAATGAAGCTAACAGGTAAAAAATTAGGACTCAAAACTGATGAATAATAAATTTGTTTTTTCTTTAAAAGCGTCACTTGTCTTAATTTTACTAGTAATCGCTGCAGGAGCTACAGTTAGAGTTACCGGAAGTGGAATGGGCTGTCCAGACTGGCCAAAATGTTTTGGTTACCTCATTCCCCCCACAGAGAAAAGTCAACTAGAGTGGAAGACAGAATTTTTTTACAACACAAATGAAGTAATAATTATAAATGAATTTCTAAGAGTAGCTAAATCTAATTTTAAATCAGGTAAAAATTATAATAGTTCAAATTGGGCACCTTATTTAAAACATGACTATTCAGTTTTTAACGTTTATCATACTTGGATTGAATTTATAAATAGGTTGATAGGAGCAATTGCAGGAGTTGTAACTCTTTCAACGTTATTTTTTTCACTATCATACTGGAAAAAAAATAAAATTGTTGTTTTTGGATCTCTACTTGTAGTGCTAGGAATGGGGTTTCAAGCATGGCTTGGTAAAGAAGTTGTTGATTCTAACCTTCTGCCTTTAAAAATTACAATTCACATGTTAATGGCTTTAATAATTCTTGCTTTACTTGTATTGCTTTTAAATATAACAACCTATAATTCAATTAATATAAAAAATAAAAAAATAATTTATATAACAATTACAGCGTTTTGTTTAACATTAATTCAGATATTTTCTGGAACTCAAGTAAGGCAATTTATAGACCTTCAGATGAATCAATATCCAAATCAATATGAATTATGGTTAAAATTCGCTCCAATAAAATTCTATTTTCACCGGAGTTTTTCAATTTTAGTTTTTGCAACCCATTTATTTCTTTGGTTAGAATTTAAAAAAAATACCTTTATTCCCTTTTCTCTAAAAATAATAATTAGTGTAATTGGTCTTGAGATATTTACTGGAGTACTAATGTATTATTTAGATTTTCCTATTACCACTCAACCAATTCATTTATTTTTAGCAACTTTAATTTTTAGCGCTCAGCTGCACTTACTGTTTCAATTAACCTTAACAAATAAATATAAATGATATTAAGAATAAGAACCATTTTAGATGTAGAGAATGATGTGCTTCGTGATATCGAAATTGATGAAACCTCTCTTCTAAAAGATCTACATGTTTCAATAACTAAATCATATGGATTTGAAGGAAAAGAAATGGCGTCTTTTTTTAAAACTAATGAAACCTGGGATCAAGGAGATGAAATGAGTTTAATAGATTTAGGTGTTGGTAAAGATTATTCTAATGAGAGCTTAAATAAACTTTTTAATTCCGAAAACAATCGACTTTTATATGTTTATGATTTTTTAGCATTATGGACTTTTTTTATTGAAGTAATGGAAGTTTCAGAAAATGATAAGAATATTAAATATCCTAATCTGGTTTTTTCTCAAGGAGAGGTTCCAGAAGACCCTCCAATAAAAATCTTTGAAGAATCAAACTCAGATAATGAAGAATCAGAAGAAAATAAAGATCATAATGATATAGATTATGATGAGTTTTATTAAAATGTCATAAGGATGTCGTTAGATTATCCCTAGGTTTTATATAAGTTTGATTATATTTAGCATAATGGACACAGGATTTAAAATAAAAGATCTAAGAACGAAATTCGGTTACACCCAGCTTAAACTTTCTGAACTTTCTGGTTTATCTATAAGAACCATACAAAGAATAGAAAATAATGAGGTTAATCCAAGCTCCTATAGTTTGAAAATATTAAGTAGTGTCTTTAATGAGGATTTAGTTACAACAAAACATAATACGAAAACAACAAAGTTTTGGGAGTTTATAATCCCTTTGAATCTAAATAAGTTTATACAGCAATTAAAAGACATAGATAATAAACACATTTGGATTTCCTTTATTGTTGGGTTTTGTATTTCTTTTAGTATAATAATTGGAGATGCAAATGACAATTTAGGTTTATGGCTTAGTATAGGGATAACCGTAAGTTCTCTAATTTGGGTTGCAAACAATTACAAAGAGTTAAAAAAATTGAAGAAGAAAAATTCCTAAACGAATTTTTTATTTTCTTAGAAAAGATATTGGTTTAATATTTTTATAATTTCTTTTTAAAAAAGATAACGAGGCTTCCATTATATCTCCCATTGATTTACTGTTCTTAAAAGCTTTATCATTAGTGAATTTATAAATTTCAAGTTTTAGTTTATTTAAATTTTTATTAATAGTAATTGGACTTTCCTTCATTGAAATCAATAATTGATCAATTTTATCCTCATTACTAATTATTCTTTTTGCAACAATTGATCTTTCTTCAATTTTATATTGATCTATTGAGTCATGTGTAAGTTTTTTTTGAACCATTTTAATTAAAGGTTGATTTTCTTTAAAGAACTGAGGACGATAAACTGAAAATTTACCTTCATAACTTTGTTGATCAAAATCAATAGCTCTTATTTTATATACAACTTGATCAAAATCATGGATTGGAACTATAACATAATTATAAGCCCTCATATCACCCAATAATCTGACCATACATCTTTCATTAAACTTTACATATTCCTTAGCTATTTGTGCTTGTTCTGATTCTGAACATTTTGGAAGCATATCCTTTATAAATACGTCACCTGGAATTCCAGCTATATGTTCTTCAATTAAGGTAGATTCATTTACTAGGAAATTTAAATTATAAGGAGATAGCATATGCTCAAACTCCAAACCAAATACTCGTGAAGAATCTGTTTTTTTTATATAGAAATAGGTGAAATTATCATTGAATATATTCCTCACCTTAACTCTAAAGGGCTTTGAGTTTCCAAAAGTGCAGTAATCAATAGCATCTATATTTAAATATGATATTGTTGACTCATTTCCGTCAGAATGAAGAATAGTATATAGTTTTTTTAAATTATAATCAATTTCTTTTAATTCACTATCAGAATAATATACCCTTGTCCACAACGTATCGTTATCATTTTCGTCATAAACAACTATACTTCCCTGAAACCTTAATAAGTCTTCGTATGAAATTGGTATTTCCATCCACCTATTGAAATCAATCAAATATTTTTTTAAAATATTTGATATTGGGAAAAAAGGTTTTTTTTTGGAAATGAGTTTTTTCATTTTATTACTTATCTCTACTAAATTAACACCTTTATCAAAATAAACATTTAATTTTAAAGTTAGTAATTAAAAAGCACTCATTTAAAAGCAATAAAACATATACTTTTGTGTTCAAAGTTCAAAAATGAAATTTAAAATTGTTTCAGATTTTTCACCAACTGGTGATCAGCCAAAAGCTATAAAAGAAATTTTATCAAGTTTTAAAAATAATGACAAGTACATTACACTTCAAGGAGTTACTGGATCTGGAAAAACTTTTACTGTAGCAAATGTTATAGAGCAAATTGAAAAACCTACTTTAGTTTTAGCTCACAATAAAACTTTAGCTGCACAATTATACTCTGAATTTAAACAGTTCTTTCCAAATAATGCTGTTGAATATTTCGTCTCCTATTATGATTATTACCAGCCTGAAGCATATATGCCAATAAGTGGTACTTATATCGAAAAAGATCTTTCAATAAATGAAGAAATAGAAAAATTAAGATTAAGTACAACCTCGTCCTTACTATCTGGAAGAAGAGATGTGATAGTTGTGGCATCAGTATCTTGCTTATATGGAATTGGAAATCCAGTTGAATTTCAAAAAAACACAATCAAAATTGAGAAAAATCAAAAAATATCAAGAACAAAACTTCTTCAAACATTAGTACAAAGTCTTTATTCAAGAACAACTGCTAATTTTGATAGAGGAAACTTTAGGGTCCAAGGTGATGTAATTGATATTTATCCTGGGTACACAGACACAGCATATAAAATTCATTTTTTTGGAGATGAAATTGATGAAATTGAATCATTTGATCCAATTAACAATAAAATAATTGATCCTCAGGATGAAATTAAAATATACCCTGCCAATATGTTTGTCACATCTCCTGATATTCTCCAAAATGCTATTCATCAAATACAAATTGATCTAGTCAAACAAGTTGATTATTTCAAAGAAATTGGAAAGCATTTAGAAGCTAAGCGCCTCAAGGAAAGAACTGAATTTGACTTAGAAATGATACGTGAATTGGGTTATTGCTCCGGAATTGAAAACTATTCAAGATATTTAGATGGAAGAAGTCCTGGAACTAGGCCATTTTGTTTACTCGATTATTTTCCAGGTGATTATTTAATGGTTATTGATGAAAGTCATGTTACTATTTCACAAGTTCATGCTATGTATGGAGGAGATAGGTCACGGAAAGAAAATCTTGTAGATTATGGATTTCGTCTCCCCGCAGCAATGGATAATAGACCACTGAAGTTTGAAGAATTTGAAAGTTTACAAAATCAAATTATGTATGTAAGTGCAACACCTGCTGATTACGAACTTGAAAAAACAGAAGGATTTGTAATTGAACAAGTAATAAGACCAACTGGACTTTTGGATCCTGAAATTGAAGTTCGTCCCAGTTTAAATCAAATTGATGATTTAATAGATGAAATACAAAAAAGAATTGAAAGTGATGAGCGAACTCTAGTTACCACTTTAACAAAAAGAATGGCTGAAGAGCTTACTGCCTATTTGTCTAGGGTAAATATAAGGTGCCGGTACATTCATAGTGATGTGGATACTTTGGAAAGAGTTGAAATAATGCAGGACCTCAGATTAGGAAGGTTTGACGTGCTAGTTGGAGTTAATTTGCTTAGAGAGGGGTTAGACCTTCCGGAAGTATCATTAGTCGCAATTCTTGACGCAGATAAAGAAGGTTTTTTAAGGAGCGCTAGGTCTCTTACTCAAACTGTTGGAAGAGCAGCTCGTAATTTGAATGGAAAAGCTATTATGTATGCAGATAAAGTAACCAAGAGTATGAATAAAACAATAAATGATACCGAATATAGAAGAAAAAAACAAAAAGAATACAATGCTAAAAACAACAAAAAACCTGAAGCCTTAAATAAATCATTAAACAATGTTTTAGCTAAAAATTCAGTTTCTACATACTCTAAAGAACTTGAACAGCAAAAAGCTTTAAACTCAATTACTAAGTTTAAGAGTACTGAGGATTTTGAAAAAGCAATTAGAAATACCAGGAAAAATATGGAAAAAGCTGCTAAAGAATTGGACTTTATTGAAGCAGCATTACTTAGAGACCAAATTAAGGTTTTACAACTTGAAAAATCAAAGATGTAATTATCGTAATACTTCTTGAACTTTAATAGCCGCCTCTTCAAAAGCAGTAGCTGCTATGACGTCAAGTTTTGACTTTTGGATTAAAATTTTTGCTTGTTCAGCATTGGTTCCTTGCAACCTAACTATTATGGGAACTTTAATTGTATCTCCCATGTTTTTGTAAGCATCAATAATCCCTTGAGCTACTCTATCACACCTTACGATTCCCCCAAATATATTCACGAGAATTGCTTTAACTTTTGGGTCTTTAAGTATTAATCGAAAAGCAAGTTCTACTCTTTCAGCATCAGCTGTTCCTCCTACATCTAAAAAATTAGCAGGAGATCCTCCTGATTGTTTAATTAAATCCATTGTAGCCATTGCTAAACCAGCTCCATTAACCATACAACCAACATTTCCGTCTAAATCAACATAACTAAGTCCTGCTTCACTTGCTTCAACTTCAACTGGATTTTCTTCAGCTAAATCTCTAAGATTTTTAAAATCTGGGTGTCTAAACAAAGAATTATCATCAATACTCACTTTGGCGTCTACAGCTATAATTTTATCATCAGAAGTCTTGAGTACAGGGTTTATTTCAAATAAAGAAGCGTCAGAGCCAACATAAGCCCTATATAAACTTGTTATGAATTTTATCATTGACTTAAATGCAGCTCCTTCCAAACCTAAATTAAAAGCAACTTTTCTAGCTTGAAAAGGAAGTAAGCCAAGGGCAGAATCAATTTCTTCATTAAAAATTAAGTGGGGTGTCTTCTCAGCAACCATTTCTATATCCATACCACCTTCAGTTGAATACATAATCATGTTTTTCCCAGTGGATCTATTAAGAAGAATAGAAACATAAAATTCTTTAGGTTCAGAATTACCTGGATAATAGACGTCTTCAGCTATTAAAATTTTATTTACTTTTTTACCCTCCGATGGAGTTTGAGGTGTTATTAGTTGCATACCAATTATACTTTCTGAAATTTCTTTAACTTCTTTAAGTGATTTTGCTAGTTTTACACCACCTCCTTTTCCCCGTCCACCTGCATGTATTTGAGCTTTAATAACAAACCATTTGGTGCCTGTAAGATCCGTGAGCTTCTCTGCTGCTTCAAGAGCGTCATTAGAGTTGTTAGCGACAATACCCTTTTGGATTGCAACTCCGTAGTTTTCTAAAATACTCTTCCCTTGATATTCGTGTAAATTCATAATTTATATAAATAACTTCCTACAAAAATAAAAATCAATATGTTAATCACGTCAATTATTTTATATTTCTTTTTATATAAATTTATCTAACAATTATATAATAATCTGGTATATATTATTATTTTTTAATAGGTATTACATTCAACTTAATAAATTTGAAAAATTAAATCAAAACTAATTGAAAACACAAGAACTACTATCAATATCTAAAGAGTTTGGAAGTCCCATATATATTTATGATGCAAAGAAAATTGAAAATCAATATAATAAGCTAATAAATGCATTTTCCAATATACCTAACCTTAGGATTCATTATGCAGTTAAAGCTTTGTCTAATATTTCAATTTTAAAATTCATGAAACATCTTGGATCAGGTGTAGATACAGTATCGATTCAAGAAGTTAAATTAGGAATATTAGCTGGCTTTGAGCCAGACAAAATAATATTCACTCCAAATGGAGTTTCAATAGATGAAATTGAAGCAGTGTCAAAATTAGGTGTTCAAATTAATATTGATAATTTATCTGTATTAGAACAGTTTGGGACTAAAAACCCAAGAACGCCTGTATGTATTAGAATAAACCCTCATATTAATGCAGGTGGGAATTCAAATATTTCAGTTGGGCATATTGATTCAAAATTTGGAATTTCTATTCATCAAATACCTCTTTTATTAAGAATAATAAAAAATACAAAAATGAATGTTAATGGTATTCACATGCATACCGGAAGTGATATATTAGATATTGAAGTTTTTTTATATGCATCTGAAATATTATTTGAAAATGCCATGAATTTTAAAAACCTTGAATTTATTGACTTTGGGAGTGGGTTTAAAGTTCCATATAAGAAGGATGATGTTGAAACAAATATTGAAGAGTTAGGAAAAAAACTAAGCATAAGGTTTAATGAATTCTGTAAATTATATGGTAAAGAAGTTGACTTAGTATTTGAACCAGGAAAATTTTTAGTAAGTGAATCTGGTTATTTTGTAACATCAGTTAATTCTGTAAAACAAACTACTTCAACTGTTTTTGCTCAGATAAATAGTGGATTTAATCATTTTATAAGACCTATGTTTTATAATTCATATCATGATATAAAGAACATTTCTAATCCTAAAGGGAAGAAAAGATTTTACTCAGTTGTAGGATATATATGCGAAACAGATACTTTTGCTAATAATAGAGAGATTGAAGAAATTTCTGAAGGAGATCTTCTTGCGTTTAAAAATGCAGGTGCTTATTCTTTTGCTATGTCAAACAATTACAACTCACGTTTAAAACCTGCAGAAGTTTTATGGTACAAAAACAAAGCACTACTGATAAGGCATAAAGAAGATTTTAAAGACATATTAAATAAACAAATTGAATTAGATTTTAATTTATAGTTTATATGCAGAGATTGTAAATAATGCTTCATTAAAATCTTTTATTATATCCACTATAATTTTTGACACAGGCTTAATTTCATTTATTTGAGATGAAACTTGTCCAATTTCTAATTCACCTTGATCTATATCACCTTCAAACATTCCTTTTTTTGCTCTTCCTTTTCCTAAATGTTTGTATAAGACATCAGAAGATGATCCTTTGGAATAAAGTTCAAGAATTTCTTCATAAAATTTATTTTTCATCATTCTTACAGGAGTTAATTCTTTAAGAGTTAACACTGTACTTCCTTGGCCAGCTGAAACTATAGCTTTTTTAAAATTAATATGTGATGAAGCTTCAATCGAAGCAACAAACCTTGAGCCAATCTGAACTCCATCCGCACCTAAACAAATAGCTGCAGCCATTGATTTTCCGGAACCAATTCCTCCTGCAGAAATTAAAGGCAAATTAATTGCTTCTTTTATTAATGGAATTAAAACCATTGTAGTTGTTTCCTCACGACCATTATGACCCCCAGCTTCAAAACCTTCAGCCACAATTGCGTCTACTCCAGCATTTTCTGCTTTAATTGCAAATTTCACAGAACTAACTACATGAACTACTATGCATCCAGCATTTTTCAATTTGGAAGTCCAGATACTGGGGTTTCCTGCAGATGTAAAAACAATTGATATTTTTTGATCAATCAAAATTTTCATTATTTTATCCATTTCCGGATAAAGAAGAGGAACATTTACTCCAAAAGGTTTAGATGTAGCTTTTTTACACTTTAAAATATGTTCTTCAAGATTTTCTGGACGCATAGAGCCTGCTCCAATTAGCCCTAGCCCACCTGCATTGCTAACTGCTGATGCTAATTTCCAACCACTAGCCCAAACCATTCCTCCTTGAATTATGGGATACCTAATATTAAATAAAGATGTTATTTTTTTCATTATTCTAATATAGTTCCAGAACCAATAAGTTCCTTTTTAATATACCATGCAACAAATTGACCAGGAGTTACAGCAGATTGAGGTTCGTCAAAAAAAACATATAAGTAATCCTTTTTTTGTAAAAGTTTTGCTTTAGATAATGGTTGTCTATATCTAATTCTAGCTTCAACTGCCATAGTTTGTCCTTCTATTAAACTTAAATCTTCACGAATCCAATGGATTTGATCCAAAGAAACTCGTAAAGCTTTTCTATATAATCCAGGATGTAAATTACCTTCACCAACATAAATTATATTCTCTTCAACATCAGTTCCAATAACAAAAAGAGGGTTTTTTGTTCCTCCTATAGCTAAACCTTTTCTTTGTCCAATAGTGTAATAATGAGCCCCATGGTGAACTCCAACTTTTTTTCCATCATTCAAATTATATTGGTAAGGGACTGACATACTCTCATCGAATTCCAAATTATTTAAATTTTTCAAATTGTGACTTTTAAAAGTGTCTAAAGAATCAGGAATTTGAATAACATCTCCTTTAAAAGGTTTTAATTTTTGTTTTAAAAAATCAGGAAGTTTGACTTTTCCAATGAAACATAATCCTTGAGAATCTTTTTTTTCTGCAGTAACAAAACCTTCAGACTTGGCTATTTTTCGAACTTCATCTTTTTTTAAATGTCCGATAGGAAAAAGAGCTTTTTTAAGTTGATATTGATTGAGTTGACATAAAAAATATGATTGATCTTTATTAGTATCATTCCCCTCAAATAATTGAAAAATCGTTTCATTACCTTTTTGTATTTGTTTTTTTTGACAATAGTGTCCAGTAGCAATAAAGTCAGCGCCAAGAGACAAAGCAATGTCTAAGAATAAATCAAATTTAATTTCTCTATTGCATAAAACATCTGGATTAGGAGTTCTTCCTCTTGAATATTCATCAAACATATAATCTACTATTCGCTCCTTGTATTCTTTACTTAGATCTACTGTTTGAAATGGTATACCTAGCTTTTGTGAAACCATAACAGCATCATAACTATCTTCAAGCCATGGACATTCATTAGAAATAGTAACATCCTCATTATGCCAATTTTTCATAAAGATGCTTATAACTTCGTATCCTTCTTTCTTAAGAAGGTGTGCAGCAACACTTGAATCTACACCACCTGAAAGTCCCAAAACAACCCTTTTACTTTTCATAACACAAAGGTACAATTAAGCATGAGAAAATTGAAATCAGTTTTTCAAACTACTTACGTCCTTGTTGGTTTATTTTTTTTTGGGCTTCAGCTGCCTCCATAGCCTTTTGAAATTTTTGAGTAAAACCACCAACTTTTCTTGGTTTCTTTTTGTTTTCAGCAATTTGAGCCTTTATATTATCTTCTTTGATTATGAAATTCTTTATGACTAACATTAACAAAATGGTAAGTGTATTTGATATGAAGTAATATAAGCTCAGACCACTAGCATAATTATTAAAAAATAGCAACATCATCAGTGGCATCATATAAATAATAAATTTCATATTGGGCATTCCTTCTTGCTGAGGCATTGCCTGCTGTCCTGTAGTCATCAGTGTATAAACAAAAATTGCTGCTGATGCCAATATTGGAAAAAGGCTGATATGATCACCATAGAAAGGAATTGAAAATGGAAGTTCAAAAATTGAATCATATGAAGATAGATCATCGGCCCAGAGAAAACTTTTTTGCCTAAGTTCAAAAGCTACTGGAAAAAAAGAAAACAATGCATAGAAAATAGGGACTTGTATAAGTGCAGGAATACATCCAGACATTGGATTAACTCCAGCTTTACCATATAAACTCATAGTCTCTTGTTGTTTTTTTACAGCATCATTTTTGTGTTTTTTTGTAATTTCTTCAATTTCGGGTTTTAATACCTTCATCTTAATTTGAGAAACATAGGATTTGTAAACAACTGGAGACATTACTAATCTAACAATAATAGTTAAAACTATAATTGCAATTCCATATGGTAAAAATGTTGCTAGCCAAGCAAAAAGTGGAAGAAAAATAAATCTATTTATCCATCCGAAAATACCCCATCCTAAAGGAATAGAAGTCTCAAGTGAATCTCCATAAGATTTTAAAATTTGATAATCCGTTGGGCCAAAATAAAAATTCATATTTGAGAGTATCTCTCCTCTCTCTTTCCCTAATTTAAAGGAACTAGTAAGCTCTTTTGTAAATCTATTATCTAAGGTTTCGTCAACTGTAAGATCTTTTGATTTAAATGACACTTCGTCCATTAAAATATCAGGTATTAAAATTGAACTGAAAAAATGTTGTCTGTATGATATCCATCGAACTTTGTTTTCAATTTCTTCATCTTCCCCCGAAAGTGATAGATTGTCAACTTTATCTTCTTCATAAGAATATGTCAACTGAGTGTACCTACTTTCATAATCAATGCTTTTAGAGTTCCTGAATAAATTTGTCTGCCAACTCAAAATAACATCTTCATCAGCCAAAATATTTTCAAGTCCTTCTGACCTAATCTCAAAACCTAATTTATATCCATCATTTGGAAGTGTATATCTAAACTCTAAAAATTGATAATCTGAAATATTTGCTCTAAAAATAATTGATTGACTTCCTTTATTTTTTTCATTTTTAATATTGTTAAAATATATATCCTTAGTATCTATTAACAATCCTAAACGACTTTTTA
The DNA here is from genome assembly GCF_982709265.1 of Candidatus Marivariicella framensis. Taxonomy (NCBI): domain Bacteria; kingdom Pseudomonadati; phylum Bacteroidota; class Flavobacteriia; order Flavobacteriales; family Flavobacteriaceae; genus Candidatus Marivariicella; species Candidatus Marivariicella framensis. The sequence continues at coordinate 57,052 of NZ_CEXPNT010000005.1, forward strand.
AACTTGTGTTTATTAAATGATTGTTTTCAGAAACAAGATTGAGAGGCTTCTCTAGGTGATTTGAAAAATCTTTCAAATTAACAAGTGTTAGGTTTGCACCTTTAGAGCTTATTTTTATTTTTAAATTTTTATTTTCTAAAACTAGATCTTCATTTTCTTTAGGCTCTAACCATTTAGAAAAAATGCCATATGTTAGATTTATTTCATCATTTTTGGATGAATTATTAAATTCATTGATCTTTGGAGACGATTTGGTTTCTGAAACATCTACTGACTCTGTAATATTGGGATTTGAAATATTAGTGTTTTCAGTGCGAAAAAGCATCCAAGTCAATATCAACGCAATTAATATAATTCCAATAAATTTATATGGATCAAATTGTTGTTCTTCCATTTATTTTTTTGATTTAGAATATTTTAATGCTGCTTCAACAAAAGAAACAAATAATGGGTGAGGCTCAGAAACTGTACTTTTATATTCGGGATGAAACTGAACTCCAATAAACCATGGATGATCATTGTGTTCAATAATTTCTATTAAGCCAGTTTGGGGATTTACTCCACTAGCTTTTAGGTTTTTCGAAAACATAATATCATTATATTTATCATTGAATTCATAACGATGACGATGACGTTCATTTATTAAACTTTTATCATAAATTCTATTAACTAAACTCCCTTTAGACAAAGAGCATTCCCAGGAGCCTAACCTCATAGTTCCTCCTTTATTTTTAATGTTTTTTTGATCTTCCATCAAATCTATGACTGGATTTGATGTTTTATCTGTCATTTCAGTTGAATTAGCATCCTTTAAACCTAAAACATTTCTAGAATATTCTATTACAGCCATCTGCATTCCTAAACAAATTCCAAAAAAAGGAATTTTGTTTTTTCTAACAAATTCAACCGCTTTAATTTTACCTTCTATCCCCCTTTCTCCAAAACCAGGAGCAACTAGTATTCCATCTAAATCCATAAGTTTATCTATATTTCCTTTCTCTAATATAAATTCAGAATGAATTGTTATTACATCAACCTCAACTTCATTTATAGCTCCTGCATGAATAAATGACTCAAGAATTGATTTATATGAATCTTGTAACTCAACATATTTTCCAACTAACCCAATTTTAATCTTACTTTTTGGATTTTTATATTTTTTTAAAAACTCTTTCCACTTTTTTAAGTCAGAAGACTGTTTTGGTTTTAATTTTAATCTATCTATCACAACTCGATCAAGACCCTCATCCTGCATTTTCAATGGAACATCATAAATAGTTTCTACATCAATTGATTGAATTACTGCTTCATATTTAACATTACAAAATAGCGCTAATTTTTTTCTTAATTCATTTGATAATTCATGTTCAGTTCTACACACTAAAACATCAGCCTTAATTCCACTTTCCATTAATGTTTTAACTGAATGTTGTGTTGGTTTAGTTTTAAGCTCACCTGCAGCAGACAAAAAGGGTATTAAGGTTAAATGAATTGTCATTGCATTTTTATCCCCACGCTCATAAATTAATTGCCTAACAGCCTCTATATACGGAAGAGATTCAATATCACCTACTGTTCCTCCAATCTCTGTTATAATTATATCGTATTCTCCTGTTTTACCAAGCAATAAAATTCTTTCTTTAATTTCATTTGTAATATGAGGAACTACTTGAACTGTTTTACCCAAAAAAACTCCTCGACGTTCTTTTTCAATCACACTTTGATAAACTCTTCCGGTTGTAACGTTATTTGCTTGAGAAGTTTTCACATTAAGAAAACGTTCATAATGGCCTAAATCTAAATCTGTTTCTGCTCCATCATCAGTTACATAACACTCTCCATGCTCATATGGGTTTAAAGTTCCTGGATCAACATTTATGTATGGATCAAACTTCTGTATAGTAACCCTAAATTTTTGTGATTGGAGTAGTTTTGCTAAGGACGCTGCTACAATACCTTTCCCTAAAGATGAGGTAACTCCTCCGGTAACGAAAATGTATTTTGTTTCTGACATATTGTCTATATCTTTATATACCGGGCTCAAATTTACAAAATATGAATGATGTTAAAGCTAAAATTATATTATTTATTTATTTCTAAAACATCATATTGCTTATGTTGCAATAAGTAATATCCGTGATTTATATAAGCTCCTCCTATTAAAGGAACGTAATTAAACTTATTGTTTACATACTCTGTTTCTCCTATTTTAGTGCTAGAGTATAAGTCGTTTTGAGTAGCAATTCTTAATATTAAATCGTAAACTAAATCAAATGCTCTTACTGATGTTTTATTTGGCGGAATACCAAAACGATTCACAAATTCATCAATCAAATTTGAATCCTCTATCTTTCTTGGATAATAATCTGACATGTATGTAAACATAAGGTCTCCAAACAACGTGTTTGAAAGATTAGAGTCTTCATATGAAGGCCCATGATATGTTGTAAAAAGTGTAATTTTTTTCTCATCACTGAGCTGAGAACGAATTTGAGAAGTAGCACTAGAAATCAATGAAAATTTTTCTGTTTCTAAAATTACTTTATTTGGAAGAGTATCCACAATTAGTGAGTCTACTAAGTCCGGTAATAAAAAATTTCCAAATTCAGGTCTTAACTTAACCGCACTCGGGAATAAAAGATTAAGCTCTCTCTCTATTTTTCTGTTTACAGAGTCAGAAACAATCAAAATATTGTCATCTTCATTTATAATGTTTAGTAAATACTCCTTCATTTCAGTTCGAATAAATGATTTAGGGGTAATACTTTGAAAAACTCCTTTTCTCATTACAACTGGGTTTGAAGATAATGGAGCTACCTTAGGAACGTCTTCTAACTTCTTATTTAAGGATAGGAAATTAAAGTTTTTAGGTAACATTGGTCCTATTATAACATCTATTATTGTTGGATCAAGAATGTCAATCTGTCTTTGAATTTCACTTTTTTTATTTTGAGTATCAAATATTTTTGCATTTATATCTATTCCAATATTCTTTGCTTTTTCCATTGCCAAAATTGATCCAGAATAAAAATCTAAGGCAATTGAGGTCAGAGTTCGTCTTTTTAAATATCTAACTGTTTTATCTAAAGAATCAAATTCAATGACTGATGTTTTAAATGGAAGAAAATAAACAAGATTAATTTTTTTTCTTATAAAAACAGAATCTAGAAGTCTAGTTTTTTCAGTAAGAAGAAGGTCCTTATCTACATTTAATTTTATAGAAGAAGTTTTAGGTAATTTTAAAATCATGCCTTTTTTTAATCCTTCATCAATAACTAAAGGATTAAGAGAGTCTATAGTAGGTTTGTCAAATCCAGTTTTAACTTTAACCCTGTAATATCCTTCTTTAGGTTTTATTTTGTAATAATAAAAATCTGGTTCTATAACTTTTATTTCTTCATCTGACTTAACTGGCACCTTTATAAATTGGCCAAACTTAAGACCTTCTTTTATCTTTGGATTTAATTCATTTAGCTCATCAATAGTTAAACCATAAGTATACGCAATTCTCCATTTGGTGTCTTTGGGTTTAACTAAGTATGTTGCTGTTTTTTTAGATGGTTCTTTTTCAATCTCAACTTTAGCATAAACAGGTATTCTTAGTTGCATTCTTCTTCTTAATCCCCTTTTACTAATTCTCGGATTATAGTTTTCAATTTGACTTTCACTTATATTATACTTTTTTGTAAGATTAAAAATATTATCTCCTTTTTTAACTTTATGAATTATAAATTTTTCAGGTGTTAAATCATCTTGACCATATCCAAATTGGACAGACAGTATTAGAAATATTAATGTAATTTTAATTTTATAATTCATAATGCAATGACAACTATTCCCACTCTATTGTGGCTGGAGGCTTGGAGCTAATGTCATAAACCACTCTATTTACTCCTGGGACCTTATTTATTATTTCATTTGATATTTTTTGTAAAAAGTCATACGGAAGATCTACCCAATCAGCAGTCATTCCGTCGGTAGACTGAACGGCTCGCAATGCTACACATTTTTCATAAGTTCTCTCATCACCCATTACTCCTACACTATTCACAGGAAGAAGAATTGCTCCAGCTTGCCATATGGAATCATATAAGTTCCAATTCTTTAACCCTTCAATAAAAATTGAATCAACTTCTTGTAAGATTTTCACTTTCTTAGGTGTGATTTCTCCCAAAATTCTAATCGCTAAACCAGGCCCAGGAAAAGGGTGTCTTCCTAGAATTTTGGGATTAATCCCTAAACTATGACCTACTCTTCGAACTTCATCTTTAAATAGCATTCTCAAAGGTTCAACTATCTTTAATTTCATGAAATCAGGTAGACCACCAACATTGTGATGAGATTTAATTGTTACTGAAGGTCCATTGACTGAAATTGATTCAATTACATCTGGGTATATGGTTCCTTGAGCAAGCCAGGAAGCTCCGTTTATTTGTTTGGCTTCATCATTAAAAACATCAATAAATGTATTGCCAATAATTTTTCGTTTTGATTCAGGGTCCGATTCACCCTTCAAGTTATTTAAAAATAATTCTGAAGAGTCAACTCCTTTTACATTAAGCCCCATACCCTTATATTGGTTAAGAACTGAATCAAACTCATCTTTTCTTAGAAGGCCATTATTAACAAAAACACAGATTAATTGATCACCAATTGATTTATTTAATAAGACTGCTGCAACTGTAGAGTCTACACCTCCAGAAAGGCCTAAAATAACCTTTTCATTTCCTATTTGATTTTTTAATTTACTTATTGTCATTTCGACAAAAGAATCAGGTGTCCAATCTTGTTTAATTTTTGAAATTTTTATCAAAAAATTCTCTAACATCTTTGAACCATCAGAAGAGTGATATACTTCTGGATGAAATTGAATTCCATAAGTATCTTCCCCTTTAATCTCAAAAGCTGCATTTTTAACATCTGAAGTACTGGAAATGATTCTTGCGCCATGAGGAAGATTATTAATGGTGTCACCATGGCTCATCCAAACTTGACTATTGTCAGGAATATCATTAAAAAACATAGATTTTGAATCTATACTTTTTAAGTTTGCACGACCATACTCTCTTGATTTGGAGGGACTAACTTTACCACCAAAAAAGTGTGCTAAATACTGTGCTCCATAGCAAATACCTAATAAAGGGATTTTGCCTTTTACTAAAGAAAGGTCAATATGAGGGGGATGTTCATTTCTAACTGAATAAGGTGATCCAGATAAAATTATTGCTTTGTATACAGAATAGTCTTTGGGTGGGTTGTTGTATGGAAATATTTCACAATAAATAAAGAGTTCTCTTACCCTTCTGGCAATTAATTGTGTGTATTGAGATCCGAAATCAAGAATTAGAACTTTGTCTTGCATAAGCAAAAATACAATTATTTATTAGGGCGGAAATTTAAAATTGGACTATTTTTTTGGTTTTATTTAGATTCAAATACAATAAAATTTTTATTAAGTGGATTAAAATTATCAATCAAATCTGGAATAAAATTATGTTCAAAATACAAATAATAATCAAAGAAATTTTCTGTTCGCTCCTGGAGTTTGTTATTTGGAAACAGTGAATTATATATTACTTCTAGTTTTTTAACCTGATCATTAAGTTTTCTTTTTTGAGCTCTTAAAAGTCTTTTCTCAAGATTATCTATTCCCTTATATTGTTTAGCTTTTTGAGCTTTTACAGCACCTTTAAAAGATGAGTCGGTTTTAGAAACAATTTTTTCTAAATAACTAAACTGTGAATCAAGTTTATTCTTTAAAAATTGTAAATCCAAACTTATACTTGAAAGTTCCTTAATTTTATTTTTAATTAAGTGATCTTTTCCATTCAATAAATCAGAGTAAGAAACATTAAGCTTTTCAATACTTTTCAAAGTCTTAGAAGGCACTAATAGTGCTGAATCTCGTATAACTAAAATAGGTAAAGTAATATTTTGATTTTCAAAAAAAGCTTTTAGTTGTAACCAATAAGAAATCTCCCCACCACCACCTACATATGCAATATTAGGAAGTATCACTTCCTGATACAAAGGGCGAAGCAAAACATTTGGAGAAAATCTTTCAGGAAATTCAATTAACTCTTTTTCAATTAAAGGTTTAGTAAATTTTTTATTTGAATCACTCAATTCAAATCCATTTTCAGTTTTTATAATTCTTTTTCTTTCTCCTTTAGTTATATAAAAAAGGTTTATTTCTCTAGGGTTCACTTGAGGTTTATAATTTTTATTATAATCATTTTTTAATATCTCTATCTGATTATCAACTTGTTTTTTACAGTTATGATTAAATAATTCATTTTTAAAAAAAGGAATCATAATTTCCTTTAATTTTCTTGAATTGGGATCTAAAATTAACAGTCCATAATCACAAAAAAGTCTGTTAACCAATCCAAATGTTGCTTCTGATAAAGTTTTTGTTGTTAAATAATTTTCTTTAATAATTGATTTAATAAATAAAGAAGACTCTGAAGTTCCAAGCTCATTTTCTATAAATAAGGATAAAAAATCAAGCTTATCTAAACTAATTTCTCCAACTGGCCCTCCCATTGATTGTTTCCAAATAATTTTCCTTCCTTTAAAGTAAAAACTACTAATTTCTTCAAAGTCGTGATCTTCAGAAGCCATCCAGAAAACTGGAATATAATTATATCCAGTTTTTTTTTTATTCATAATAATAGATAGCTTTATGACACTTACAATTTTATAAATAAAATATAAAGGACCAGTCATTAAGCTTAATTGATGACCTGTTGTTATTGTAACTGAGTTATTTTTAGATAATAAGTTTAGATTTTTTTCAACATTCTTAGAGATCTTTATATTGTCATATTGTTCTTTAAAAGCTTTAATTAATTTTTTCCTATTAGTATCTGTAAATTCTTTTGACTTTACAGCAGATAAATTAGCGAGAGAATCCATTTTAGGAAAAGAAGTTGTAGATGAAATCAAACCCTTGTTTTCATCTTGATAGTCCTTGATTAATTCAGAATAAATATCTAATGAATTAGATGGGATTTTATGGGCTTTCATTCTAAGTTATTTTTGTAAAGATATTTCATTTTTCATAACACTAATCACCCTTTATGTTTAAAAAAAATTAATTTTACTGTTAAATTAAAATATTATGTTAAAAAAGTATATTCTTTTATGTTTGTCAATAATAAGCTTTAATTCTAAATCTCAAGATATAATTTCACCTGGTTCTTTTTTAGGTTATGAACTTGGAACAGTTTTTTCTCGACATCATCAAGTAGTAGATTATTATAACTATTTAGACTCAAACTCAAATTGGGTAAAAGTGGAATCATATGGGAAAACCAATGAAGGACGTTCACTTCAATTAGCATTCATTTCTAGTCCTGAAAACTTAAAAAATATTGAAAAAATAAGAGATAATCATCTAAAAAATTCAGGGTCTAAAAATGGTGAATTAAACTCTGATAAGGCTATAGTTTGGTTAAGCTATAATGTTCATGGCAATGAGTCTTCAAGTACAGAAGCTTCAATGAAAACAATTTATAATTTAATTACCAAATACAAGGATTGGCTTAAAGATACAATTGTTATTATTGATCCATGTATTAATCCTGATGGAAGAGATCGATATGTAAATTGGTATAAACAAAAGAAAAGGTTTCCGTACAACCCTAACTCTTATTCAAGAGAACACAAAGAACCTTGGCAAAATGGAAGAACAAATCACTATGCATTTGATCTTAATAGAGATTGGGCTTGGGCAACACAAATTGAGACTCAACAAAGGCTAGTTAAGTATAATAAGTGGTTACCACATATTCATGTTGATTTTCATGAACAAGGAGCAAACTCTCCATATTACTTTGCACCTGCTGCCGAGCCTATTCATGAAAGCATTACAGATTTTCAAAAATCTTTTCAAGATTTAATTGCGAAAAATCATATTAAATATTTTGATAAAAATGGTTGGTTTTACTACACCAAAGAAAGGTTTGACCTACTCTATCCCAGTTATGGAGATTCATACCCTTCATTTCTTGGCGCAATTGGAATGACTTATGAGCAAGCAGGAGGTGGAAGAGCTGGCCTTGGACTTTACAACAAAGAAGGAATTGAACTTACTTTAATTGATCGAATTAATCACCATTACACAACTAGCATATCAACCATAGAAATTGCTTCACAAAATATTAAAAAACTAAATACAGCCTATCAAGAATTTTACAAAAATAAATCAACTAAATACAAGAATTTTATACTTAGTGGAAATGTTGATAATATTAATAAATTGAAAAAGCTCCTTGATAGACATGAAATTAAGTATGGATCACCAAGTTTAAATAAAGTTGTTAAAGGTTTTGATTTCAATTCAAAAAAAAATAAATCAATTAAACTTAAACCTGATAATCTTATAATTACCACGAATCAAGTTAAAGGTAAAATGGTTCACGTATTATTTGAGCCTCAAACTTTTTTATCAGACTCACTAACTTATGATATCACTGCTTGGGCCCTTCCCTATGCCTATGGATTAAAAGCTTTAGCAACAAAAGAAAATATTAATTTAATAAACCATAAAAGCGAAAAACATATTAACTCCAAAACTGATAAAAATGCATACGGTTGGGCTTCTAAATGGAACAGTTTGAAAGATGCTAAGTTTTTAGGAGATTTATTGAAATCGAAAATTAAGGTTAGATTTAACAACACTCTACTAAAAAATCAAAATATTAATTGGAAAAGAGGGTCTCTTTTTATTCTAAAGGGAGATAATTTAAACTTTCCAGAATCAAATCTTGAAAATCTAATTCTTACTATTGCAGATAATAATAATCGTAAAATAACTCAATTATCTTCAGGCTACTCTTCGTCTGGCCCTGATCTTGGCTCTAATAAATTATCTTTAATCTCTCCGCCCAGGATAAGTGTTATAACTGAAGGAAACTCATCAACTTATAATGCAGGTGAAATAATACACTTTTTTGAAAAACAATTAGGTTATCAAGCTAATTATGTAAGTGAATCAAGATTAAATAAAGAAGTTCTTTTAAAAACTGATGTCTTGATTTTACCATCAGGCTACTATAATTTTAAGAATATAGAAACTGATTTAATAAGCTGGATTAGAAATGGAGGAACATTAATTGCATTAGGTAGGGCTTTGGATGCTTTAACAGGAATTGAACCATTCGAAATATCATTAAAAGAACCTTCAATAAACAAGACTCCTGACACAAGTTCAAATAGTTCAAGAAAAAGAAAATATATAAGTAATTTAATAACTGGAAGTATTTTCAAGGCTTCAATTGATCAATCTCATCCAATGGCATATGGATATGAAGACTATTATTACACTTTAAAACTCTCTGGAAGTGCTTATGAGCTTTTAAAAAATCAAAACATAGCCTATCTAAAAAACAATATTAAACCTCACTCTGGTTTTGTAGGTTCAAATGTATCTTCAAAACAAGGTGAAAGTTTGTTATTTGGAAACCAGAACCTGGGTCAAGGCAATATAATTTATATGGTAGATAATCCACTATTTAGAGCTTTTTGGGAAAACGGAAAACTATTCATGGCAAATGCAATATTTTTTACTGGAAATAGAAGCTATAAAGAACTAGAATAATTTATTATCTAAAAAGAGAGTCTACAAAAGATTTCGGATCAAAAATTTGTAAATCTTCCATTTTCTCTCCTACCCCAATATACCTTACAGGGATTTTGAGTTGATGAGAAATTCCTAAAACTACTCCACCTTTAGCAGTTCCATCTAATTTAGTTATTGCTAAAGATGAAACATCAGTAGCAGAAGAGAATTGTTTAGCTTGCTCAAATGCATTCTGGCCAGTTGATCCGTCTAGAACGAGTAAAACTTCATGAGGTGATTCAGGAATAACTTTATCCATAACTCTCTTTATTTTAGAAAGTTCATTCATTAAATTTACTTTATTGTGAAGTCTACCTGCTGTATCTATTATAACTACATCAATTTTTTGAGCTTTTGCTGACTTTAGAGTGTCAAATGCAACTGAGGCTGGATCACTCCCCATAGATTGTTTTACAAGCTTTACACCAACTCGATCTGCCCAAACCTGAAGTTGATCTATAGCTCCAGCTCTAAATGTATCGGAAGCCCCAAGCATTACTTTTTTACCAATTAGTTTATATTTGTTAGCAAGCTTCCCAATCGTAGTTGTTTTCCCTACGCCATTTACCCCTACAACCATAATTACATACGGATTATGTGGGAGAAGAGCTTCAAAAGTTGAACCATCATTAGAATGTTGATCTAAGAGAATTCCTACAATTTCTTCTTTTAAAATTTTGTTTAATTCTTTTGACCCTAAAAATTTATCTCTAGAAACTCTTTTTTCTATTCTTTCAATTATTTTTATTGTGGTTTTTACGCCTACATCTGATGTTATAAGAACTTCTTCCAAATCATCCAACACATCATCATCTACTTTACTTTTCCCAATCAGCACTTTTCCTAGTTTAGAGAAAAATGTATTTTTAGTCTTTTCTAAACCCTTATCTAGGCCATTTTTAGCTTCTAAGGAATCCGTGTTTATATTTTCTGACTCTGAAATTACTTTTAACTTTGATTTATATTCTGTGGAATGAATTAAATCACTGGAATCATTTAACTTATCTTTTAAAGTTTCTTTGTCGTTATCTTTTAAAAAAGATGAAATTTTTTTAAATATTCCCATTCTATAAAAATAAAAAAAGCTACTTCAAAAGTAGCTTTTTTTAAATAAGTTTAAATGAAGGAGTGTTTTAAGAATCTTTTGTTGATTCAACAACATTTTCCTGAATAATTTGAAGTTTTTCAATAGGTTTTACTGGAATCACTTCTTGCCTAATTGGCTTATTAGCCATCCAGTCTTTCACGTGTTTTGGGTCTATAATTGCTTCAACAAAACTATATGTTCCGGAATTTTCTTTTTTGACCATATTAATAGCCTTAGTTAATCTTTTAGATCCAGTTTGAAGTGTTGCTACTGATTTTTTTGCCATGACTACTTAATTTCTTTATGAACCGTCATTTTTTTCAAAATTGGGTTGAATTTTTTTATTTCTAAACGATCGGGTGAGTTTTTTTTATTTTTTGTAGTTATATAACGCGATGTTCCAGGCTGTCCTGATGTTTTATGCTCAGTACATTCTAATATAACTTGTACCCTATTACCTCTTTTTGCCATTTTATTTCTTTTATTTTAAAAGACCTTTTTCTTTAGCTTCCTTAATTACGGCTGAAATACCCTTTTTATTAATTGTTTTTAAAACTGACGCTTTAACTTTCAAGGTAACCCATTTGTCTTCTTCAGGTATATAAAAACGTTTTTTTACCAAGTTAATATCAAAACGCCTACGAGTTTTATTCATGGCTTTAGAACGATTATTTCCAAACATGACTCTTTTACCGGTAACATCACAAACTCTAGCCATAACATTTAGTTTATATCTGTTTTATTTTTAAACAGATTGCAAATTTACATATTTTTATGTAGTTACAAAACTTATTTAAAATTTATAATTAATCCCTTTTAATTAACCTGTAAAGCATCTCAAGCGCTTTATTTGTTGTTTTGCTAATTACTCTTTCACGGTGGTTTCCCATTTGATGACATTCACAAAAAACTCCGTCAGGGCTAGATATTGCTATATAAACCTCACCTATTTTTGAAATGTCATCTCCAGACGTAGGCCCTGCATTACCAGTTGTTGCTATTCCATAATTTGAATTAAATCGCTTTTTTATACCCAAAGCCATAGCTTTTGCTACATCAGAACTAACAACTCCTTTTTCTAAAATTAATTCAGCCGGAATATTTAATAATGATATTTTTAATTCGTTTAAATAAGCTATGACGCCACCTTTAAAGAATTTGGAAGCTCCTGCTTGAGATGTAATAACTGATGATATATTACCTCCGGTACAACTTTCCGCAACTGATAAAGATTTATTTTGAGAGGAAAGAATATTTCCAATCAAAACCTCTATTGAACCTTGATCTTCATCTCCAACATATATATCTTTAATTAAGTGCTTCAAGCTTGAAAGTTGCATATCAACTTTTTTTCTAACTTTAATTTCACTCATTCCAGATGACGAAAGTCTTAATCTTACCCTGCCTAAACTAGGGAGGTAAGCTAATTTTATAGTATTAGGAAGTTTACTTTCCCAGTCTGAAATTCTAAGGGCAATTGCACTTTCTCCTAGGCCATAAGTCAGTAATGTTTTATTATAAATAAAAGGCCTATTAAATGATTTTTTTAAAGCGGGTAAAATTGAATTTTGCATTAAAGATTTCATCTCATAAGGAACTCCCGGTAAAGCTATAACTTCAACATCTTTTGACGAAAACCACATTCCGGAAGCTGTTCCATATTCATTTTTAAAAATTTTAGCTTTTGATGGTAAAAGGGCTTGCTCTTTATTCATGTCACTTATTGGAGTAGAAATGAATTTTTTAAATAACTCTTCAATATGATTTTTAATTTCAGGATACCAAATAAGTTTATCATCAAAATATGATGTTAAGGTATGCTTAGTCACATCATCACTTGTCGGCCCTAAACCTCCAGTTATAATTATGATATCTGACGTTTTTCTAGATCTCTCAACGGTATTTATTATATCAGTAGACTTGTCAGAAATTGATGTGATTTGAGAAACAGCAATACCGATAGAGTTTAATGACTTTGATAAAAAAACAGAATTTGTATTTACAATTTGACCAATTAAAATCTCATCTCCTATGGTAACCAATTCAGCTATCATAATTTCTATTTTATCTTAATTTGAAAACATTTAATCTCCTCAACAAAACCTTCTAAAACGTCCTCTTTATTTAACCTGCTTACTCCTGCTGGAGTTCCTGTAAAGATTAAATCTCCTATTTTAAGAGTAAAAAATTGTGAAACATAAGAAATGATTTCATCTATTTTCCACAACATTAAAGAAGTATTTCCCTTTTGAATTAATGTATTATTTATGTTTAAATGAAAATTTAAATTATTTAAATTAAATTCATTTTTATTTAACCACTTTCCGATTAGTGCTGAACCATCAAATGATTTTGATTTTTCCCACGGTAATCCTTTAACTTTTAAATCGTTTTGAAGATCTCGTGCAGTAAAATCAAGACCAACCGTTATGTTTTCATAATACTTATGAGCAAATTTTTGATCAATATACTTGCCAATTCGATTAATTTTAATCACTAATTCTACTTCATGATGGATATCATCTGAAAAGGCAGGCGTAAAAAATGGCTGATTCTTTTGAATTAATGAAGTATCTGGCTTCATGAAAACAACTGGATTTTTCGGTTTTTGATTATCCAACTCTTCTATGTGGTCCGTGAAATTTCTTCCAATACAAATTATTTTCAAAATTATTTATTTTTGAAGATTACTTTTACGCATTCTGATTTGTGTTAATATTTTTTTTGTGTACATAGGAAACTCTGCCTTTAATAACCAGCCAAAATATCCAGGTTCTTTTTCTAAAATATAATCAACCGTTTGTCCTTTATGTTTTCCGAATGAGAAACACTCTTCACCTTCTTTATTAAAAACTATGTATCCAGCAAAATCAGCAGTTTTTCTTCTGGTAGTAAAGTCGCTCAAAAAAGACATGGATGGCTCTAAATCATTATACTTGTCAAGTTGAGACATGAGGACGTCAAAAGTGGCTTGAGTATCCTCCATTGCTGAATGAGCATTTTCAAGCTTTTTATCACAATAGAATTTAAGAGCTGCTGTAAGATTCCTTTGTTCCATTTTATGAAAAATAGTTTGCACGTCTATTGTTTTTAAGTTTTTTGTTGAGAAATCTATCTCTGATCTTAAAAACTCTTCCATTAGAAGTGGAATATCGAACCTGTCAGAATTATACCCTGCCAAATCACACCCTTTAATAAAATTATAAATGATTTTAGAAATTTCTTTAAAAGTTGGAGCGTCAGCAACTTTATCATTAGTTATTCCGTGAATTTCTGAAACCTCTAGAGGAATTTGCATTTCAGGATTAACTAGCCAAACCTGTTTTTCTATTTTTTCATCAGGGTGTAATTTCAAAATTGCCATTTCAACTATTCGATCGTTTGTAATATTTATTCCTGTTGTTTCAAGATCAAAAAAACAAAGTGGTCTTTCTATTTTTAATTTCATTTTAAAAAGAAAAATTTAGATCCCATTGTTCTAGATAATTTGCAATATTTTTTGCAAACTGTCCCCCAACAGCTCCATTAATGATTCTATGATCATAACTATGAGATAATATTAGTTTTTTTCTGATTCCAATATAATCTCCTTTTGATGTTTCAATAACTGAGGGCATTTTTCTAATTACACCAATTGCTAAAATCCCTACTTGCGGTTGATTGATAATCGGAGTACCCATAATCGAACCAAAATTACCCACGTTAGTAACAGTGTATGTTCCATCTTGAACATCTTCAGGTAAAAGTTGATTATTTCTTGCACGATAAGACAAGTCGTTGACTGCTTTTGTTAGACCAATTAAGTTTAAATGGTCTGCATTTTTTATGACAGGAACAATTAAGTTTCCATCTGACAAAGATGTAGCCATTCCAATGTTTATATTTCTTTTCTGAAATATTGATTCACCTTGTAAAGAGCTGTTTAGAATAGGAAAATCTCTTAATGCTTTAATTACTGCTAAAATAAATAAAGGTGTAAAAGTTAATTTTTCTTGAGTTTGACTAAAAAACGATTTTTTTATCTTTTCTCTCCATTCCCACAAATTAGTTACATCAACTTCAACAAAAGACTGAACATGTGCAGAAGTTTTTTTACTTTCAACCATGTGATTAGCTATTAATTTGCCCATACGTGACATTTCAATTAACTGTCCTCTAGATCCAACATCTTCAGTGTATGATTTTTTTGAATCAGAAATTGGTTCTGAAATAAATGGTCTTTTGGAATTTAGATATTTTAAAATATCTTTTTTAGTTACTCTTTTATCTTTTCCTGTTCCAAAAATATTTTCTAGCTCTTCATTAGATAAGTTTTCTTTTTTAGCAATACTCTTTACTAATGGAGAATAAAAACGTTTAATTTCTGTAGGGATAGAATTAATTACAGATTCAGCTTTATCAAAAAGATTAGATGTCTCATGAACTATTGATGATTCAACAATAGGTTTGGTTTCAACTAAATCCTCAGTAATATTTTTTACACTTTTATAATTATTTGTAATATTTTCATTTTTCAAATCGTCACTCTCAATTACAGCTATAACCTCTCCAACCTTAATTGTATCATCTATATTGAAGCGTTTTTCTATTAACTTACCTGAAAATTCTGAAGGAACATCAGAGTCAACTTTATCAGTAGCTATTTCAACAATAGACTCGTCAGCATCAATGATGTCACCAACTTCTTTAAGCCAAGTTATTAATGTAGCTTCAGCAACACTTTCTCCCATTTTTGGGAGTTTTAAAAAATACTTACCCATACTTAATTATTAAAACAAAAGTACCAAAATTATGAATAAAGCACTACTATTCCGTTATTGAACTTTCATAAGGTATTCTTCTAGAAATACTTCTGCCTAATGTCACTTCATCAGCATATTCTAATTCATCTCCAACTGAAATTCCTCTTGCAATAGTAGTTATTTTAATGTCAAAATCAGAAAGCGTTTTAAAAATATAAAAGTTAGTAGTATCAGCTTCTAATGTACTACTAAGTGCTAAAATTAATTCATTAATTTCTTTAGATTTTACTTTTTCAACTAATGAATTAATGTTAAGATCATTTGGACCCACACCTTCAATTGGAGAAATTATTCCTCCTAAAACATGATATAGTCCATTATATTGATTAGTGTTTTCAATAGCCATAACATCTCTTATATCTTCAACAATACACAGTAATTTTTTATTACGTTTTTCGTTAGAACATATTTCACAAATGTTATTTTCAGATAAATTATGACACTTTTCACAATAACCAATTTCATTTCTTAATTTTTCTAATGTTTTAGCTAATAATATCGTATTTTCTTTTGGTTGTTTGAGTAAATACAAAGCAAGTCTGAGTGCTGATCTTTTACCTATTCCTGGTAATCTAGATATTTCATCTACAGCATCTGATAATAATTTTGAAGAAAATTCCATTATACAAAAATACAAAAATATCATATGGAAAAAGGTTTTTCTATATTTGCCTTTTACCCATATATGCAGTCACCTGAAATTATATTAAGTCTTATTCTTGGATATTTTTTAGTATTAATTATAATATCAAAATATACAAGTCAAGAAGCCTCTAATTCTACATTTTTTAATGCAAATAAAAAAGCGCCTTGGTTCCTTGTTGCTTATGGAATGGTTGGCGCTAGTTTATCAGGAGTGACATTTATTTCAGTTCCTGGATGGGTAGAAGAATCTCAACTAACTTATTTTCAAGTAGTTATAGGTTACTTAATTGGTTATATTATTGTAGCATTTGTTCTCTTACCTGTTTATTACAAAAATAATGTTACGTCTATTTATGAATATCTCAATATAAGATTTGGTCCAAAAACTCAGAAAACTGGAGCTTTTTTCTTTTTTATATCTAGAGTTCTTGGAGCTGCATTTAGGCTGTTTTTAGTTGCTTTAGTCTTATATCAATATGTTTTTAAAATGTGGGGTGTGCCTTTTGAAATAAGTGTTATACTATCCGTTTTATTAATATGGGTCTATACACGAAAGGGAGGGATTAATACAATCATCTGGACAGACACTCTTCAGACAACATTAATGATTTTGTCAGTTATTTTATCTATAAGCTACATATTAACTGAATTAGATTTAAGTTTATTAACATTTATAGAAAGTGATTCATTTAAAAACATGAGTCAATTGTTTGTTACTGATAACTTCAATGAAAGTAATTATTTCATAAAATCTATAATCGGTGGAGCTTTTATTACAATTTGTATGACTGGATTAGATCAGGATATGATGCAAAAAAACTTAGCTTGTAAAGATTTGATTTCTGCTCAAAAAAATATGATTTCTTTCAGTTTTGTCTTGGTTTTTATTACATTTTTATTTTTAATATTAGGGGTTTTATTATACACCTATTCATATGAGATGGGTATAAATATTCCTCTATTTGAAGGCAAAAAAAGTACTGACCTGCTTTTTCCAGAAATTGCCTTGAATCATAATTTAGGAGCTGCTGTTGGAATTACTTTTATCTTGGGTCTAGTTGCGGCAGCCTACAGTAGTGCTGATAGTGCCTTGACGTCTTTAACAACTTCGTTTTGTATAGATTTTATAAATATTGATCAGTATAAGCCAGAAATACAAAAATATATTCGAGTTAAAGCACATATTGGAATGAGTATTTTGCTGATTATAGTTGTTATAATTTTTAAACATGTATTAGACCGAAATGTAATTGACAGCCTTTTGACAGTTGCTTCTTATACTTACGGACCATTACTAGGAATTTTTTCTTTGGGTATATTTACTAATTATAAAATTGATGATAAAAAAGTTTTATGGATTAGCCTACTGTCAGTTTTTATAATAAGTCTACCTAAACTCCTTTTTTATATAGGGTGGGTTTCCACAGAAAACTTGTGGGGTTATAAAATTGGTTATGAATTACTTCCATTAAATGGTTTAATCACGTTTATCTGTTTAATATTGGTTGGTAGAAAGCAAAACCAAAGTACATGAGTTTTCACACTCAACACCTTTATAAGAGAAATATTTAAATAATTTAGGGTTTTCTGTTCCAGGATTAAAAATTACTCTTCTTGGAGAAATATCTATAATTGAATCAACATATTGATCTTGAAGTTTAATATTTAAATAAACACTTATAGTATCAATTTTAGCATCTTTAGGGAAATTGTTTAGAATCTTAACTCCATGAGTTTCTCCAATGTTTTTTCCAACTGCAAAAACTTTAATTTTATTACTTACAAGTTTTTTTATTGCTTTATTAGAATACCTTAATTCATTTAATGAAGCTCCAAGAATCAATGTAGATTTAGCTACCATTTGATAATGGTACTTCCCCATGAAAAACCAGCTCCAAACGCAGCTAAAACTACAATATCACCTTCTTTTACTTTGCCTTCCTCCCAAGCTTCAGTTAAAGCAATAGGAATAGAGGCTGCTGTAGTATTTCCATATCTCATTATATTATTATAAACTTGATCATTTCTTAATTTTAATTTTCTTTGAATAAATTGAGAAATTCTAAGGTTAGCTTGATGTGGAATTAGCAGACCTATGTCTTCAGTTTTTAAGTTATTATGGTTTAAACCAGTATTAATCACTTCTTCAAAACGAGAAATTGCATTTTTAAAAACTACTTTTCCATTCATGTAAGGATAATATGATGAATCCTCGGGATCATTTTCAGAAACTATTTCTGTCACCCATTTATTTGTGTTCGGAGCAATCATAACCAAATCATCAGCATGCTCACCCTCAGAGTGCAAGTGTGAAGACAAAATACCTGAATCTTTAGATTGACTTCTTGTTACAACAGCAGCTCCTGCACCATCTCCAAAAATAACAGCAATATCTCGACCTCTTGTGGTCATGTCTATAGCTCCAGATTGAGTTTCTGATCCAATTACAAGTATATTTTTATACATTCCTGTTTTTATGAATTGATCTGCTGTTGCCATTCCATAAACAAAGCCTGAACATGCGTTTCTTATATCCATAGCCGGACATGTAGGGATGTTTAAAATTTTTTGAACAAAAACACCTGAGCCTGGCATATAATAATCCGGGCTTAAAGTAGCAAAAAGAATAAGGTCAATTTCATTAGCTGACATATTTGCATTTTTAAGTGCAATCTTTGCGGCTTTAGCACCCATAGATGCTGTTGTGTTTCCATCTCCTTTAACAATATGCCTTCTTTCCTCAATCCCAGTTCTTTCAATAATCCATTCGTTAGAAGTTTCAATTTTTTTTGCTAAATCTTCATTTGTCACAATATTGTCAGGAAGAAACTTTCCTAATCCTACTATTTTTGAATTATACATGTTTTATCTTTTACCAATGCAATTTATTTAAAATAAGCTTAAAAATCATATTATATTAATTTTATATAGTGCCAAAATGTCATTATTTATTAATTGGTATTTTTTTTGAATAGAATAAATAAATAAAATAAATAAATATGTCAAAAGGTAAAATCAATGTAGCGGTAGAAAATATATTTCCGCTAATTAAAAAATTTCTATACAGTGATCATGAAATTTTCTTGAGAGAACTTATTTCAAATGCAACTGATGCGACAACAAAATTAGCTCACCTGAGTAGTATAGGAGAGATAAAAGGAGATATAGGATTACCAAAAATTGAAATTAAAATTGATTCTAAAAAGAAAACTTTACGTGTAATTGACCAGGGTGTAGGAATGTCAATGGATGAAGTTAATAAATATATTAATGAAGTTGCTTTCTCTGGAGCTGAGGAGTTTTTAGAAAAATATAAAGACACAGCCCAAGATTCAGGGATTATAGGGCACTTTGGTCTTGGGTTTTATTCAGCTTTTATGGTAGCTGACAAAGTAGAAATTATAACTAAATCTCATCAAAAAGAAACAGGTGCTCATTGGACATGCGATGGATCTCCAGAATACAACCTTGTCAAATCTGACAAAAAAGAAAGAGGAACAGAGGTTATACTTCATATATCCAAGGATTCAAAAGAATTTCTAGAAGAATCTCGAATCAGAGAGCTTCTAGTTAAGTATAACAAATTTATGCCTATACCTATTAAATTGGGTACTAAAGAAGTTGAGATTCCACTTCCAGAAGGAGCTCCTGAAGATCAAAAGCCAGAAAAAGAAACTATTGATGATATCATCAATAACTCTAATCCTGCATGGACAAAAACCCCTAAAGAACTAAGTGATGATGATTATAACAGTTTCTACAGGGAACTTTATCCAAATCAATTTGAAACACCCCTATTTAATATTCATTTAAATGTTGACTACCCTTTTCATTTGACAGGAATCTTATATTTTCCTAAAATCAATAATGATATAAATGTCCAAAAAGACAGAATACAATTATATCAAAATCAAGTTTTTGTAACTGATAATGTTGAAGGAATTGTTCCTGAATTTCTTACTTTGCTTAGAGGTGTAATTGATTCACCTGATATCCCGTTAAACGTTTCAAGAAGTTACCTTCAGGCTGACGGTGCAGTTAAAAAAATAAGTAATTATATAACAAGAAAAGTCGGTGATAAGCTAAGTAGTTTATTCAAAAAAGACAGGAAAGCATTTGAGGAAAAATGGAATGACATAAAAGTAGTCATTGAATATGGGATGCTGAGTGAGGATAAGTTTTTTGAAAAGGCAGAAAAATTTGCTCTATATCCAACAACAAAAGGTGAGTTTTTAACATATGGAGAACTAGAAGAAAAAATTAAAACAACTCAAACTGATAAAGATGATAAATTAGTTATTCTTTATACGAGTAACATCGAGGAACAGCATAGTTATATATCATCTGCTGAGGATAAAGGGTATACCGTACTTTTACTTGACTCACCTATAATTTCACATTTGATTCAAAAAATGGAAGGAAGCAAAGACAAGATAAGTTTTGCTAGAGTTGATGGAGATTCAATTGAAAATCTAATTAAAAAAGATGAGGTAATTATATCTAAACTTTCTGATAAAGAAAAAGAAAAACTTAAGCCTATGATCGAAGAAATAGTTAAGGAAAATGGTTATATCGTTCAAATGGAATCAATGGATAGCAAATCATTACCTTTTGTTTTAGCTCAGCCTGAATTTATGAGAAGAATGAAAGAAATGCAACAAAATGGTGGAAGCGGAATGATGGGTAATATGCCCGAAATGTATACCCTACTAGTTAACACTAATCATGAGTTAATAAGTGATATTCTCAAAACTAAGGCTGCAAAAAAAAGAGAAAGACTTATAATTCAAGCTCTAGATTTAGCAAAACTTTCACAAGGACTATTAAAAGGAGAGGCTCTAACAAAGTTTCTTCAAAGGAGTCTTGATTTAATTAAATAGTTGTTACCCTAATAAGAGTTCATTACACAATAATGAACTCTTATACTTTAAAGATTATTTGGATCTCAAGAATTTAAATTAAATTAAAAAAATATTCATTAAACCTTTTAACAATTATTTAGTCAATATAGTTGTGATTAACAACTGTACTTTTTTTAACAATAAATCGAGGTGAAATTGAAAAATAAATCATTATTATTTTGCTTATTAATAGTATTAATAAACAGTTACAAAATATATTCTCAATCAAGAGATATTATAGTAAAAACTACAAATAAACAAATCATTATTGATGGCTTAGGTAATGATAAAGCTTGGGAAAATGCAAATGAAATAAATGATTTTTTTCAACATTTCCCTAGTGACAGTTCAATGGCTGAGCTAAAAACCACTATTAAAATAATAAGGGATGAAAGTAATATTTATCTATTAGCAATATCAAATACAAAAAATAAAAAATATGTAGTTCCTTCACTAAGAAGAGATTGGACCGGTTGGGGTATTGATGGGATCACATTTGTGTTTGACACTTATAA
The DNA here is from genome assembly GCF_982709265.1 of Candidatus Marivariicella framensis. Lineage (NCBI taxonomy): Bacteria > Pseudomonadati > Bacteroidota > Flavobacteriia > Flavobacteriales > Flavobacteriaceae > Candidatus Marivariicella > Candidatus Marivariicella framensis. The sequence continues at coordinate 78,627 of NZ_CEXPNT010000005.1, forward strand.
TGACCGAACTAATGCTTTCTTTTTTGGAACTAATCCTGAAGGAGTTCAACGAGAATCACTCTTATCAAATGGTGCAACCGATTACAGAAGAGATGCAAATAGTAGCTGGGATACTAAATGGACAACTGAAGCTCAAGTTTTTGACAACTACATCATAAACGAAATTAAAATACCATTAAAGTTTTTAAACTTTCCAGAAGGTGCTAAATCTTGGGGATTCAACGCTTACAGATTTGATAGCAATTTAAACGAGTGGACAACATGGATACGTAGATCAAGAAATCAACAAATAGTAAGTCTTGCTTTTTTAGGAAACATGATTTTTGAAGATCCTTTAGGTAAATCAAAAGCCCCTCTAGCTATTATCCCATATGTGAATGGTATAACTTCTAAAGACTTTGTTAATGAAAAAAAATTAGATAACATAAGTTTTGGAGGAGATGCTAAGATACCTATAGGTAATGGATTAAATCTTGATCTTACATTAAATCCAGATTTTTCTCAAGTTGAGGTTGATGACCAAGTAGTTAACTTGACTAGATTTGAAGTTTCACTTCCAGAAAAAAGACAATTTTTTATTCAAAACAGTGATTTATTTACAAATTATGGTGATTCTAGAGATGGCCGTCCATTTTTTTCTAGAAGAATTGGTGTTGCCAAAGATCTAGACGGTAATACTATAGAAAATAAAATTATAGCAGGGGCTCGATTAAGCGGAAAAATTGATGAAGATTGGAGAATTGGATTTTTACATATGATTACCGACGAAGATTTAGCTAATGAAATTCCTTCAAACAACAATACTGTATTTTCAATTCAGAAAAAAATGTTTACACGGTCAAACATAAGTTTATTAATGATTAATAGGGAAAATAGAAAAAAGTATGATTTCACTGAAGATAATGAAACATTTAATAGACTTATAGGTTTAGATTATAACTTAGCCTCCCCAGATAATGTTTATGTAGGAAGAGCCTATTTTCATAAATCTTTTAAACCCGATTCTAAAAATGATGATGATGATAGTAGTTATGGATTGAAGTTAGAAAGAAATACCCGGGAAAGCACAGTTGAATTAGGAGTTTCTATGATTGGTGAAGATTTTAAATCAGATCTTGGTTTTATAAGAAGAACTGATTTACTTAAAATAACTCCAGAATATAAATTAAAATTTTATCCAATAAACAAAAATTTAACTCAATATGAAATAGGAGTTGGAATGTGGAACTTTTTCCGCCCTAATGATAGCAACAGAAACTCAGATAGGACTATAAGTCCTTCGGCTAATTTTGTTTATAGAAATGGAGTAAGAATGAACTTTAGAGTTTTTAGCAGATCAACTTATCTCTATGGCGATTTTGATCCTACTGGGCTAAATCCTGACAATCCTATTCCCGGAGAAAAAACATATAGATATACAAGTTTGAGGTTGTCATACAATTCAGATGTCAGAAAAAACTTTTCTTATAGAATTGAGCCTGATTTTGGACAATTTTATAATGGAATGAAATATTCAATAGGAAGCACTTTCAATTGGCGTTTTCAACCTTTCATGTCAACATCACTATCTGTAAATTATGATCATATTGCATTAGGAAAAAGTTTTCCAACAGAAAACATTTGGTTAATAAGACCAAAAATTGATTTTACCTTTACAAAAAATATATTTTGGTCTTCATATGTACAATATAGTTCTCAGGCTGAAAACTTAGGGATAAATTCAAGACTTCAGTGGCGTTTTGCACCTTTATCTGATCTTTATATTGTTTATAATGATAATTATATAACCACTGATTCATTTATTCCTAGACAAAGGAGTTTAAATTTAAAACTAACTTACTGGTTAAATATATAATCATGAAAAAATCCTTTTATATTTTTTATATAATTATTTTTATTACTTCTTGTAATACCCCAATTGATAATAATAATTTGATGCAAATTGATGGTGTAATTTCAGATCTCAGAAAAGGATCTCTTTTTTTAAAAAAGTATCAAGATTCCGTTTTAGTAACTATAGATTCATTTGAAATAAAAGGAAATGGTGTTTTTAATTTAAAAGCAGAATTGAATGGACCTGAAATTTTCCATTTATATTTAAAAAAAGATGATGGAGATTCACTAAACGATCGTATTATTTTTTTTGGTTCGAAAGGAAATATAAAAATAAAAACAAGACTTAAAACATTTGAAAGCAGTGCTTACATTGAAGGTTCGGAAAACAATGATCTACTAGAAGAGTATAAATCAATATCCAGAAAATTCAATTCAAAAAATTTAGAACTTTTAAAACTTTATTTAGAAGCTCAAAAGAGTCAAAATATAAAATTAATTGATTCATTTCAGAAACAAATCAACAGGCTAAATAAGCGTCGTTACTTATATACACTAAATTTTGCAAATACTCATTCAGATAAAATGATTTCTCCATTCATTATAATAACTGAAATGGATAATGCAAATCCTTCTTATCTTGATACAATTGCAAAAAAAATGCCTGAAAATATTAGAAACTCAAAATACGGTAAATCGTTTTTCAGGATTTTAAAGAGGAATAAAAAAGAAGTGAAACTAGATTAGACTTATTTAAGTTTTTCTAATTTTTTTATCATTTTTTCTAAGCCAGAATTTAATTGTTCTTTAATAGAATTAAAATGAAGTTTAGTTTTTTTAACCTTTGACAGATTAACTTCTTGGATTAATTGATCAAACAGTAAAAGTGATTCGTCAATTAATGAATTGCTTTTTTTAATATCAGCCTTTGGATTAGATAGCTCCCACATGTATATGTCTTCAATAAAAGATCCAATAGAGTTATTAATATCTTTTTTTAATTGTTTAACACTAGCCATAATTAATTTTTTTCAAATATACATTTAAATAGGAGTCTGAGATCCATATGTTCTGTAATATTTAACGTTATTTATTGTCCAGAATATTTGACAAAGTTTCTAGGTGTTTCGTACAAAACAACTTCCAGGTCATGATCATCTTGCATATGTTTAAAAAGCTTGTTATATATAACAACTACAATGTTTTCAGCAGTTGGATTTAAGTTTTGAAAATCAGAAACTTCAATATTAAGATTCTTATGATCAAAAGCTTCTTCAATCTCAAATTTAATCAAATCTTTTAGTGTTTTCATGTCAATCACATAGCCGGTTTCAGAATCAATTTCACCTCGAACACTAACAATTAGTTCATAGTTATGACCGTGAAAGTTTTTATTTGAACATTTACCAAAGACAGAATTATTTCTTTCATCATCCCAATCTGATCTATAAAGTCTGTGAGCTGCATTAAAATGTGCTTTTCTACTTACTGTTACTTTCATTTTTTTTTATATAATTAATAAACTCAGCAAAAACTATTTTAAACCAAATTGTATAGTTTTTTGGATTTAAAGCTAGATCTTGATGAATAAGTTCAATATCTGCCCATTTCCAATCAGAAACCTCATCTGGATTAATAATTGGATTTCTTTCAGTATAGCCTATTAAAACATGATCTAATTCGTTTTCTGTCAGACCATTAGAAAAAGGGGCCTTATATTTAAATGTGAAAATTTCTTTTAATTCTAGATCAATTCCCATCTCCTCTATCAGTCTTCTATTTCCTGCTTGAAGAGAAGTCTCGTTTAGTCTTTGATGACTACAACAAGTATTAGTCCATAAACCAGGAGAATGGTATTTATTTAGGGCTCTTTTTTGAAGTAAGATTTTATTTTTATAATCTAAAATAAAAACTGAAAATGCTCTGTGAAGAATCCCCTTTTCATGAGCTTCTATTTTAGGCATTGTACCCAAAATTTGATCTTGAGAATCGACCAAAATAACTTCTTCTTCTTTCATTAAACATTCAAAAATACCTATTATTTAAACAAAAACCTATTAGGTATTTTTCTTTTGATAATATTAGATACTTTTGTTAAAAATAATATCCTGATGGATTTTTTAAGTGAAATAGAGCGAAGAAGAACTTTTGGAATAATTTCTCATCCAGATGCTGGAAAAACAACCTTAACGGAGAAGCTTTTGTTGTATGGAGGGGCTATTCAAGAGGCTGGTGCAGTTAAATCAAACAAAGTTAAAAAAGGAGCAACAAGTGACTTCATGGAGATTGAGCGTCAAAGAGGGATTTCTGTAGCAACATCAGTTTTAGCCTTTATTTATAGGGATAAAAAAATAAACATTCTTGACACCCCAGGACATAAAGACTTTGCCGAAGATACATTTAGAACGCTCACAGCTGTTGATTCAGTAATTGTAGTAATCGATGTTGCAAAAGGTGTAGAAGAACAAACTCAAAAACTAGTAGAGGTATGCAGGCTAAGATCTATCCCAATACTAGTGTTTATTAACAAATTGGATAGAGAAGGTAAAGATGCTTTTGATCTAATGGATGAAGTTGAAATCAAACTCGGTCTTACTGTAACTCCATTAACGTTCCCTATCGGAATGGGCTATGATTTTAAGGGTATATATAATATATGGGAGAAAAACTTAGAGCTATTTAATTCAGATGATAAGCAAAAAATATCAAAAAAAATAAAGTATGGATCAATTGATGATCAAAAATTAAAACTAAGTATTGGATCCAAACAATTGAAACAATTAAAAGAAGATATAGAATTAATTACTGGCGTATATCCAAAGTTTGATAGAGAAAAATATTTGTCTGGTAGCTTACAACCAGTTTTCTTTGGATCTGCACTAAATAATTTTGGAGTTCAAGAACTTCTTGATTGTTTTATTAAGATTGCTCCAAAACCAAGACCAAAAATTTCTGATACACGAATCATATACCCTAAAGAAGTTGAATTTACAGGATTTGTTTTTAAGATTCATGCCAATATGGATCCAAAACATAGAGATAGACTTGCGTTTATTAAAATCGTGTCTGGTAAGTTTGAAAGGAACACTTCGTATTTACACGTAAGACAGAATAAAAGATTAAAATTTTCAAGTCCAAATGCCTTTTTTGCCGAAAAAAAACAAATTGTTGATATTTCATTTCCAGGAGACATAGTTGGTCTTCATGATACTGGAAATTTCAAAATTGGTGATACTTTAACTACTGGAGAAAAAATTAATTTTAAAGGAATACCTAGCTTTTCTCCTGAACATTTTAGATATATTAATAATATTGATCCAATGAAAGCTAAACAACTTGAAAAAGGAATCGATCAACTAATGGATGAAGGTGTGGCACAATTATTTATTCTTAATATCAATAACAGAAAAGTCATAGGAACTGTAGGAGCTCTTCAATTTGAGGTAATTCAATATAGGCTATTACACGAGTATGGTGCAAAGTGTAACTTTGAAAATCTTAATGTTTATAAAGCTTGTTGGATATCTATAGAGAAATCTAAAAATAATGAAGTTGAAGAATTTAAAAGGGTAAAACAAAAGTTTCTGGCTAAGGATAATAAAGAACAATTAGTTTTTCTTGCAGATTCAGATTTTACACTTCAAATGACAAAAAATAAATATCCAAGTATAAAGTTTTATTTTACATCTGAATATAAATAAACCCAGCTACTCATGTTTTAAGCTTCTCCTTGAGTGCCAAAATTTATTGGAATAGGTGGAGAATCGTTAGTTTTAATTTCACCGTTAGATTTTTCAAAACGATTTATATTATCTGATAATGCTTTTTGAAACCTTTTAGCATGTTCTGGAGTCAATATAATTCTCGATTTCACTTTAGCCTTAGGAGAACCAGGCATCATATTAATAAAATCAACAACAAACTCTGAAACAGAATGATTAATGATTGCTAAGTTAGAATATACTCCTTCGGCAGTCTTTTCATCTAATTGAATATTTATTTTTTGATCTTTTTTTATATCACTCATTATACAAAAATTAAATGTCAGAAAGTTCTTCTTCTTTGTTAACTAATAAGCTCTTATATTCATCTTTTGACCCTACAATAACATTACTATACTCTCTCAAACCAGTTCCGGCAGGAATTTTATGCCCTACTATAACATTTTCTTTTAATCCGGCTAAATAGTCTTCTTTCCCATTCACCGCTGCTTCATTAAGAACTTTAGTTGTTTCTTGGAATGATGCTGCTGAAATAAACGACTTAGTCTGGAGCGAGGCTCTTGTTATACCTTGAAGTTCAGGAGTAGAGGTAGATGTAATAGCATCCCTCGCTTCAACTTTAATTTTATCTTGTCTTATAAGAAGTGAATTTTCATCTCTTAATTGACGAGCAGAAATAATTTGTCCAGATTTAAAGTTTTCTGAATCCCCTTCATTTTCAACTACTTTTTTACCGAAAAGACTGTCATTTTCTTCTATGAAGTCAGCTTTAAAAACTAATTGATTTTCTAAAAAGCTTGAATCACCAGGATCATTAATTTTAACCTTACGCATCATCTGTCTTACTACAACTTCAAAATGTTTATCATTAATTTTAACTCCTTGAAGACGATAGACTTCTTGAACCTCATTTACCAAATATTGTTGAACAGCAGAAGGGCCCTTTATTTTTAAAATATCAACAGGAGTTATAGATCCGTCAGATAATTGCATTCCAGCTTTCACAAAATCATTTTCTTGAACTAATATTTGATTTGAGAGTTTCACTAAATACTTTTTAATATCTCCATATTTTGATTCAACTATAATTTCTCTATTACCACGTTTAATCTTACCAAAAGAAACTACTCCATCAACCTCAGAAACTACTGCAGGGTTTGAGGGATTTCTTGCTTCGAATAACTCTGTTACACGAGGTAATCCACCTGTTATATCTCCAGATTTAGCAGATTTTCTTGGTATTTTAACCAGTATCTTACCCTCTTCAATTTTAATTCCATCATCAACAATTAAATGGGCTCCAACAGGTAAATTATAAGAACGTAAGACTATATCTTTGTTATCCTTAATTAATAGTGTTGGAATTAATTTTTTATTTCTAGTTTCAGAAATAACTTTTTCTTGAAAACCAGTTTGTTCATCAATTTCAACTTGATATGTTTCTCCCTGAGTAATATTTTCAAATTCTACTTTACCAGCAAACTCTGAGACTATAACTCCATTAAAAGGATCCCAACTACAAACAATATCACCTTTTGAAACTTTAGACCCGTTTTCAACAAATAATGAAGAACCATAAGGAATATTATTTGTGCTGTATACAATCTTTGTTTTTTTATCTACAACCTTAATTTCAGCTGTTCTTGAAATTACAATATCTGATGGATTTCCATCTGAATCAATCCCTTTAGCAATTTTAAGATCCTCAATTACCGCTACGCCATTCTGTTTTACTACTATTTTATTTTCCTCTGAAATATTTCCAGCAACTCCTCCCACATGAAAAGTTCTGAGAGTTAATTGAGTTCCTGGTTCTCCAATAGATTGAGCAGCAACTACACCTACTGCTTCTCCTTTTTGAACCATATTTCCAGTAGCTAAATTTCTTCCATAACATTTAACACATATTCCTCGTTTAGCTTCGCAACTTAATGGTGAACGAACCTCTACAGATTCAATTTGAGCATCATTAATTTGAGTAATTATTGAATCAGTAATTTGATTTCCAGACTCGATTATTAATTCTCCTGAAGAAGGATTAATTATGTTATTCAAGGAAACTCGACCTAAAATTCTATCTCCTAAGCTTTCAACTATTTCTTCATTTTTTTTCAACGGTTTAACTAAAATTCCTCTAAGAGTACCACAATCTTCATTATTAACAATTACATCTTGAGAAACATCAACCAGTCGTCGAGTTAAATATCCTGCATCTGCTGTTTTTAATGCAGTATCTGCTAGACCTTTTCTAGCACCGTGAGTAGAAATAAAATATTCTAAAATTGATAATCCTTCTTTAAAATTAGAAAGGATTGGATTTTCGATTATTTCTCCACCACCTACATTTGACTTTTTAGGCTTAGCCATAAGACCTCTCATCCCAGTTAATTGTCTTATTTGTTCTTTAGAACCTCTAGCTCCAGAATCCAACATCATAAAAACTGAATTAAAACCTTGCTGATCCTCACTAATTCTACTCATAGCTAACTCAGTAAGAGTAGCGTTTGTAGATGTCCACACGTCAATTACTTGATTGTATCTTTCATTGTTTGTGATTAGTCCCATATTATAATTACCAACAATGCCTTCAATTTGACCATTAGCCTCATCAATCATTTTTGATTTTTCAGGAGGAATAATAATATCACCAAGACTAAAAGATAATCCTCCTTTAAATGCAAAACCATAACCCATATCTTTGATTTTATCCAAAAATTCTGCGGTTTCGGGAACACTAGTTACTTTCAATATTTCACCAATTATTCCACGAAGGTTTTTCTTTGTCAAAACTTCATTAATAAAACCTGCATTTTCAGGAACCACCTCATTAAATAAGATTCTTCCAACTGTTGTTTCTATAATTTGATAAACTAACTCTCCATTATTATTAAAATCTTTAGCTCTTATTTTCACTACAGCATTTAAATCTACTCGTTTCTCGTTATGAGCAATATGAACTTCTTCCACAGAATAAAAAACTAAACCTTCTCCTTTAACTGGAGCTTCTTTAGTTGATTTTCTTGCCTTAGTCATATAATAAAGACCCAAAACCATATCTTGAGATGGAACTGTAATAGGTTGACCATTTGCTGGATTTAAAATATTATTAGATGCCAACATTAACATCTGACATTCTAATATAGCCTCTGGTCCAAGCGGTAAATGAACTGCCATTTGGTCACCATCAAAATCTGCATTAAAAGCTGTACATACTAAAGGGTGAAGCTGGATGGCTTTTCCTTCAATTAATTTAGGCTGAAAAGCTTGAATTCCTAAACGGTGAAGTGTAGGAGCTCTATTTAAAAGAACTGGATGTCCTTTGAGAACATTTTCTAAAATATCCCATACAACAGGTTCTTTTCTGTCTATTATTTTTTTAGCTGACTTTACAGTTTTTACAATTCCACGTTCAATTAGTTTTCTAATTACAAATGGTTTATATAATTCCGAAGCCATTCCCTTTGGGAGACCACATTCAAAAAGTTTTAGTTCAGGACCAACAACAATAACTGATCTTGCTGAATAATCTACACGTTTACCTAAAAGATTTTGACGAAACCTACCTTGCTTTCCTTTCAATGAATCAGAAAGAGATTTAAGTGGTCGATTAGAATCCGTTTTAACTGCAGAAGATTTACGAGTATTATCAAATAATGAATCTACAGATTCTTGTAGCATTCTTTTTTCATTTCTTAAAATCACTTCTGGAGCCTTTATTTCAACGAGACGTTTTAATCTATTATTTCTTATTATAACTCTTCGATATAAGTCATTTAAATCAGATGTTGCAAAACGTCCTCCATCAAGGGGAACTAAGGGTCTTAGTTCAGGAGGAATAACAGGAACTACTTTCATAATCATCCACTCAGGAAGGTTCTCTCTGCGTACATTTGCATCTTTAAATGCTTCTACAACCTGAAGCCTTTTTAAAGCCTCAGTTTTTCTTTGTTTTGATGTTTCGTTATTTGCCTTATGCCTTAACTCATATGATAGTTTCTCTAAATCAATTCGACTAAGTAATTCAATTAAACACTCAGCTCCCATTTTAGCAATAAACTTATCTGGGTCAGTATCGTCAAGATATTGATTTTCAGCAGGTACTTGTTCTAATGCATTTAAATATTCTTCTTCTGTTAGAAAATCCATTTTTTGTAACGGCTCTCCTTCCGAATTTAAGGCAATTCCAGACTGAATTACTACGTATCTTTCGTAGTAAATAATCATATCTAATTTCTTAGAAGGCAAACCTAATAAATATCCAATTTTATTTGGTAAAGATCTAAAATACCAAATATGTGCTACTGGAACTACAAGATGAATGTGACCAACGCGATCTCTTCTAACTTTTTTTTCTGTAACCTCTACACCACATCTATCACATACTATTCCTTTATATCTAATTCTTTTATACTTGCCACAAGCACATTCATAGTCTTTAACTGGTCCAAAAATTCTTTCGCAAAATAAACCGTCACGCTCTGGTTTATGTGTTCTGTAGTTTATAGTTTCAGGTTTTAAGACCTCACCTCTTGAACTATTTAGTATCACCTCTGGAGATGATAGACCAATTACAATTTTATTAAATTTTTTCTGTGTAACTACTTCGTTGTTTCTAGCCATTTTTAATTGCTTTCTAAATGTTACTTAATTTTTTATTACTCTTCTAATCTAATGTCAAGTCCTAATCCTTTTAATTCATGCATTAAAACATTAAAAGACTCCGGTAATCCAGGTTCTGGAAGTGAATCTCCTTTAACAATCGATTCATAAGTCTTAGCTCTACCTATAACGTCATCAGATTTTACAGTTAATATTTCCTGCAAAGTACTTGATGCCCCGTATGCTTCTAGAGCCCAAACTTCCATTTCACCAAAACGCTGTCCTCCGAACTGGGCTTTCCCTCCAAGAGGCTGCTGAGTAATTAATGAATATGGCCCGATAGATCTAGAGTGCATTTTATCATCAACCATATGGCCTAATTTTAGCATATATATAACACCCACAGTAGCCGGTTGATCAAACTGTTCTCCTGTACCACCGTCATAAAGGTACGTGTGACCATATCGTGGAACTCCGGCTTCATCAGTTAAATCATTAATTTGATCAATTGATGCACCATCAAATATAGGTGTGGAGTATTTTTGTCCTAGATTTTGTCCAGCCCATCCTAAAACCGTTTCATAGATTTGACCAATGTTCATTCTTGAGGGAACACCTAAAGGATTAAGGACAATATCTACAGGGGTCCCATCTTCTAAGAAAGGCATTTCTTCCTCACGAACTATCCTTGCAACTATTCCTTTGTTTCCGTGACGTCCTGCCATTTTATCACCAACTTTCAATTTTCTTTTCTTAGCAATATATACCTTTGCTAATTTTAATATTCCCGCAGGTAATTCATCACCAACAGAAATAGTGAACTTTTCACGACGTAAAGATCCTTGTAAATCGTTTTCTTTAATTTTATAATTGTGAATCAAATCTGCAATCATAGAATTAGTTTCTTTTGTAGTAGTCCAAACTCCCTTAGTTAAGTGAGTATAATCCTCTACCGCAGAGAGCATTTTGAGAGAATACTTCTTTCCTTTTGGCAAAATCTCTTCTGCTAGGTCATTCTGAACCCCTTGACATGTTTTACCATTCAGGATTGTGAATAGCTTTTCAATTAAAAGACCTTTAAGTTTATCAAACTTAAGTTCAAAATTTTCTTCTAGAATTTCTAGTTCCTGTTTATCTTGATTTCTTCTTCTTTTATCTTTAAGAGATCTTGTAAATAATTTTTTATCAACAACAACTCCGTGTAATGAAGGAGGCGCTTTTAATGAAGCATCTTTAACATCACCTGCTTTGTCACCAAAAATTGCACGCAAAAGTTTTTCTTCAGGTGTAGGGTCAGACTCTCCCTTTGGAGTAATTTTTCCAATTAGAATATCTCCAGGGTTTACCTCTGCTCCAATTCGTATCATCCCATTTTCATCTAGTTGTTTTGTAGCCTCTTCACTAACGTTAGGAATATCATCAGTTAACTCTTCAGTTCCAAGCTTAGTATCTCTAACATCCAACGAGTATTCATCTATATGAATAGAAGTGAAAATGTCTTCTCTTACTACTTTTTCAGAGATTACAATAGCGTCTTCAAAATTATATCCTTTCCATGGCATAAAAGCAACTTTCATGTTACGACCAAGAGCTAATTCACCATTTTCTGTTGCATAACCTTCTGATAAAACTTGACCTTTTATAACACGATCTCCTTTTTTTACAATAGACTTAAGGTTTATACAAGTTCCTTGATTTGTTTTACGAAATTTAATAAGGTTATAGCTTATAACTGGACTATCAAATTTAACTATTTCTTCTTCTTTAGAAATATCATATTTAATAGTAATCTTATTAGCGTCAACATATTCAACAATACCATCTCCTTCAGCATTTATTAAAACTCTGGAATCTGAAGCTACTTGTCGTTCGAGTCCTGTTCCTACAATAGGTGAATCAGGTCTAAGAAGTGGCACAGCTTGACGCATCATATTTGACCCCATCAAAGCACGGTTAGCGTCATCATGTTCTAAAAATGGTATTAATGATGCAGATATCGAAGCAATTTGATTTGGGGCTACATCAGTATAATTAATTTTATCAGGAGTAACTACTGGAAAATCCGCTTGATCTCGAGCAATTACTCTTTCTGCAGTAATATTACCATCTTTATCGTAAGGTATAGTGGCTTGAGCAATTAATTGATTTTCTTCTTCTTCAGCACTAAGGTATTTGGTTTCAAATAAATTAATCTTGCCCTTTTCAACTTTTCTGTATGGAGTTTCAATAAATCCAAGATTATTAACTTTAGCAAATACCCCAAGAGAAGATATTAATCCAATATTTGGACCTTCGGGGGTTTCAATTGGACATAAACGGCCATAATGAGAATAATGAACATCCCTAACTTCAAAACCTGCTCTTTCTCTTGACAATCCACCTGGACCTAAAGCAGACAATCTTCTTTTATGGGTTAACTCAGCTAAAGGATTTGTCTGATCCATGAATTGGGATAACTGATTGGTTCCAAAAAATGTATTTATAACAGAAGATAGTGTTTTTGCATTAATAAGATCTATGGGTGTAAAAACTTCATTATCTCTAACATTCATTCTTTCACGAATTGTTCTAGCCATTCTTGCTAAACCAACTCCAAATTGAGATGATAATTGCTCTCCTACTGTTCTAACTCTTCTATTAGATAGATGATCAATATCATCTATCTCAGCTTTTGAATTAATTAGTTCAATTAAATATTTTATTATGGTAATGATATCTAATTTAGTTAAGACTAATTTGTCCATTTCCACATTTAGTCCCAACTTTTTGTTCATTCTATACCTACCAACCTCTCCAAGATTATATCTTTGATCTGAGAAAAATAATTTATCAATAATTCCTCTGGCTGTATCTTCATCTGGTGGTTCAGCATTTCTTAATTGGCGATATATATGCTCTACTGCTTCCTTTTCAGAGTTTGTTGGATCTTTTTGAAGAGTATTGTTAATTATTGCATAATCTGACATATGCGCATCAATCTTATGTAAAAGAATTGTTTTAACTCCAGCCTCCATTATTTGCTCGATATGATCTTTTTCAAGAATGGTATCTCTATCAATTATTATTTCATTTCTTTCTATTGAAATAACCTCCCCTGTATCTTCATCAACAAAATCTTCATGCCATGTTTTTAAAACTCTTGCTGCTAGTTTTCTATCGAGCACCTTTTTCAATCCTGATTTAGAAACTTTAATTTCTTCGGCTAAATCAAAGATCTCAAGTATATCTTTATCACTTTCATATCCTATAGCTCTAAAAAGTGTTGTAACGGGTAGTTTTTTCTTTCTGTCAATATAAGCATACATAACACTATTTATATCAGTTGCGAATTCTATCCATGAACCTTTGAAAGGAATTACTCTGGCTGAATAAAGTTTAGTTCCATTAGCATGAAAAGATTGACCAAAAAACACTCCTGGAGACCTGTGAAGTTGAGAAACTACTATGCGTTCAGCACCATTAATACAAAATGTACCACTAGGAGTCATGTAGGGTATGGTGCCCAAAAAAACATCTTGAACTATAGTTTCAAAATCTTCGTGCTCAATATCCGTACAATATAATTTTAATCTAGCCTTTAAAGGGACAGAATATGTTAAACCCCTTTCAATACATTCCTGAATAGAATATCGAGGAGGATCAACAAAATAATCAATAAATTCAAGTACAAATTGATTTCTTGTATCCGATATGGGAAAATTTTCTTGGAATGTGTTAAAAAGTCCTTCTTCGTTTCTTTCATCAGATTTAGTTTCTAATTGAAAAAAATCTTGAAAAGACTTGATTTGAATATCAAGAAAATCAGGATAATTAGGGGTATGCTGGGCTGCAGCAAAATTTACTCTTTTCTTTAAAATACTTGGCATCTGTAGTTGTTTTAGATGAACTATATGTTATTTATTAATCAATATTTATAAGCACAAAATGGTTTAGACGATTGAACTGTACAAAAGCCTAAACCTTAAACTTGTGTGAATGTGACTACTTAATCTCTACTTCAGCACCCGCTTCTTCTAAGGAGCTTTTTAGACCCTCAGCTTCATCTTTACTTACAGCTTCTTTTATTGCGCTAGGAGCTTCATCAACCAAACCTTTAGCCTCTTTAAGACCTAATCCAGTTAATTCTTTTACTAATTTCACTACTGCTAGTTTAGCTCCTCCAGCTGCTGTCAAGATAACATCAAATTCTGTTTTCTCTTCTGCGGCATCTGAACCATCTCCAGCTGCTGGACCAGCAACTGCTACAGCTGCTGCTGCAGGCTCTATACCATACTCATCTTTTAAGATGTTAGCAAGCTCGTTTACCTCTTTTACAGTTAGGTTTACTAATTGTTCTGCGAATTCTTTTAAATCTGCCATTTTACCAATTTTTATAATTTATATTTCTATTTGTTTATTTAAACACTATTGTTTTTCAGAATTAACGCTCTGATAACGTTTTCAGTATACCAGATAAATTACTGCTTCCAGACTTTAATGCAGAAACCACATTCTTAGCCGGAGATTGTAATAATCCAATAATTTCTCCAATTAACTCCTCTCTTGATCTAATAGCTGCGAGAGTATCAATCTGATCATCACCAATATAAATTGCTTCTTCTATAAAAGCTGCTTTTAAAATTGGCTTATCTAATTTTCTTCTAAAATCTTTGATAACCTTAGCTGGAACATTACCAGATTCAGAAAACATCAATGAGGTATTACCTTTTAATACATTTTTGATTTCTCCAAAATTTTTGTCAGAAGCATCCATTGCCCTTGATAACATTGTATTTTTTACAACAGACAATTTAACGTTTGCTTTATGACAAGCACGTCTTAAAGCTGTAGTTTGAGATGCATTTAATCCAGATATATCTGTTAAATATAAAGTCTTTGTCGCCTTTAATTTTAATGTCAAATCATTTATAACTTTTATTTTTTCTTCTTTTTTCATTTTTAATTTTTTAAAATCTATGAAAATTTGGCTTCAACAGGAACACTTGGACTCATTGTGCTTGACATATAAATACTTTTTATATATATTCCTTTAGTGGTTGAAGGTTTTAGTTTGACAATTGTTTTCACAAGCTCATCTGCATTTTCAAAAATCTTATCTGCACTAAATGAAACTTTACCTATTGATGAGTGAATAATACCTGACTTATCAACTTTGAAATCAATTTTACCTCCTTTAACATCAGTAACAGCTTTTTTGATATCCATCGTTACGGTACCAGTTTTGGGATTTGGCATCAAGCCTCTTGGACCAAGAATACGACCTAAAGGACCTAATTTACCCATAACACTTGGCATAGTAACTATAACATCAACATCTGTCCAACCGTCTTTAATTTTTTGTAAATACTCGTCTAATCCAACAAAATCTGCACCTGCTTCTTTAGCTTCAGACTCTTTATCTGGTGTTACTAAAGCTAAAACACGTAATTTTTTACCAGTTCCGTGAGGTAAAGTCACAATACCACGAACCATCTGATTAGATTTTTTTGGATCAACACCAAGTCGGATAGCTAAATCAACTGAAGCATCAAATTTAGTAGTTGATATTTCTTTAACCAACTTAGAAGCATCTTCTAGAGTGTAAAAAGTTGTAGGGTCTACTTTAGACCTAGACTCTTTTTGATTTTTTGTTATTTTTCCCATTTTAAAATTATGAATTAAATGGAGCATTTCCTTTGACGGTAAAACCCATAGATCTTGCAGTACCAGCGATCATTTTCATTGCAGAATCGATATTAAAAGCATTAAGATCAGGCATTTTATCTTCAGCAATAGTTCGAACTTGATCCCATGTAACAGTTCCTACCTTGATTCTGTTTGGTTCTCCAGATCCTTTTTTCTTTTTTGCAGCTTCCATTAATTGAACTGCAGCTGGTGGAGTTTTAACAACAAATTCAAATGATTTATCCTTATAAACAGAAATTGCAACAGGAAGAATTTTTCCTGGTTTGTCTTGAGTTCTTGCATTAAACTGTTTACAAAACTCCATTATGTTGACTCCTGCGGCTCCTAATGCTGGACCTACGGGTGGAGAGGGGTTAGCTGCACCTCCTCTAACTTGTAGTTTCAGAACTTTTTCTATTTCTTTTGCCATTATATTAATTAAATTAAATACGATTCTAGTGGAAGCTAAATCCTATTTTTATTATGTAACATTTATATTTTTTCAACTTGCATATAACTTAACTCAAGAGGAGTTTTACGGCCAAATATTTTAACCATAACCTCTAATTTTCTTTTATCTTCATTAACCTTTTCAATTGTACCTGTAAACCCATTAAAAGGACCATCAATTACCTTTACATTTTCACCACTTATGTAAGGTATATTTATTTGCTCTGAAGCAAGAGTCAATTCATCAACTTTTCCAAGCATTCTATTTACCTCAGCTGATCTTAAAGGAACAGGTTCACCACCTTTAGTTTCACCTAAAAATCCAATAACATTAGTTACAGATTTAATTATGTGTGGAACCTCTCCTGACAGATCTGCTTTTATCATAATATAACCTGGAAAATATGTTTTTTCTTTACTTACTTTTTTTCCATTGCGAATTTGTACAATTTTTTGAGTAGGAACCAGAATATCTTCTACCATCTTTGAATAACCAAGCCTATCTATTTCAGAAAGTATGTAATCTTTAATTTTTGATTCTTGACCACTTACCGCTCTAACAACATACCATTTTTTATCTGCTACTTCAGTCATAAACTATCCATTAATGAGGTTAAAGTAAGTTTGAACTATAGAAGACAACAATGTGTCTGCTCCCCATATTAAAAGAGAAAAAAGCACTGAAAAAACTAAAACAATAAGAACTAAACGTTGAAGCTCAGATCTAGGTGTCCAGGAAACATTCTTTTGAAGTTCCTCAAATGATTCTTTTATGTAGTTCAATATTGTAATCATTTATACCTTTTTTTTATGCACGGGTTGAGAGACTCGAACTCCCGACACCTGGTTTTGGAGACCAGTGCTCTACCAACTGAGCTAAACCCGTTTTTATTTGACACAAAAGGCGTCACACGCTAAAGCGAGACACCTTTTGTGTCAGTTTAAAAACTTTTTTCTAATCTAAAATTTCTGTTACCTGACCCGCACCAACTGTTCGACCCCCTTCACGAATTGCAAAACGAAGCCCTTGACTTAGCGCGATAGGTTGAATTAAATTAACTTCTATAGTTAGGTTATCACCTGGCATTACCATTTCAACTCCACTTGGTAAAATAATATTTCCAGTAACATCAGTTGTTCTTACATAAAACTGAGGTCGATAGTTGTTATGAAAAGGTGTATGACGTCCACCCTCTTCTTTTTTTAGAATGTAAACCTCAGCTTTAAATTTGGCATGAGGAGTAACTGAACCAACTTTACAAAGAACCATTCCTCTTTTAATATCAGTTTTTTCAATACCACGTAATAATATCCCCGTGTTATCCCCTGCTTCACCTCTATCTAAAATTTTACGGAACATTTCAACTCCAGTAACAGTAGATTTTAATTTTTCAGCACCCATACCAATAATATCAATTTCGTCACCAGTATTTGCTACACCAGTTTCAATTCTTCCGGTTGCAACTGTTCCACGACCAGTAATAGAGAATACATCTTCAACAGGCATTAGGAAGTCCTTCTCAACATCACGCTTAGGCAATTCAATCCATGTGTCAACTTCTTCCATAAGTTTCATTACGGTATCAACCCATTTTTGTTCTCCGTTAAGAGCACCAAGAGCTGAACCAAGAATTACAGGAGAATTATCTCCATCATAATCATAAAAAGAAAGTAATTCACGGACTTCCATTTCTACTAATTCAAGTAATTCTTCATCATCAACCATATCTGCTTTGTTTAAAAACACTACAATACGAGGAATACCTACTTGGCGCCCTAAAAGGATGTGTTCCCTAGTTTGAGGCATAGGACCGTCAGTGGCAGCTACGACAAGAATTGCACCATCCATTTGAGCAGCACCAGTAACCATATTTTTAACATAATCAGCGTGACCTGGACAGTCAACATGGGCATAATGTCTATTTACTGTTTGATATTCTACGTGCGATGTGTTAATTGTTATACCTCGCTCTTTTTCTTCTGGAGCATTATCTATTTGATCAAAGCTTTGAGCTTCAGATAATCCAGCATCTGCTAAAACTTTTGTAATAGCTGCTGTAAGTGTTGTTTTACCATGATCTACGTGGCCAATTGTACCAATGTTTAAATGGGGTTTTGACCGATCGAAAGTTTCTTTAGCCATAATTGAATTTTTCTTTAGTGTTTTTAGAGGGTGCAAATTTATAAAAAAAATTATATTAGGCTTTGTTTTTATTGATTTTTTTATCTACAAAAGTGAGTATTGTTAAATTATTTATAATAATCCTTAAAAAAAAATAATTTCAAAATACAATTATCTATAATAAGTAAAAATAATAGTCCATCATTAAATTTTATATAAGTGACCTTTTACATGCACAATAAATAATGTATTTTAGCTATCTATAAATCATGAAAACATATTTAAATTATGGCCTTTGACATTGAAATGATCAGAAATCATTATGCTAGTTTAGATGAAAAAATTTCTGAAATTAGATCCCTTTTAAAGCGACCATTAACAGTCTCTGAAAAAATATTATATTCTCATATTTGGAAAAATAAATTATCTGGAATATACAAAAGAGGATTAGACTATGTTGATTTTGCCCCAGATAGAATTGCCTGTCAAGACGCAACTGCACAAATGGCTTTATTACAATTCATGCAAGCAGGAAAAGATAAAGTAGCTGTTCCAACAACAGTTCACTGTGATCATTTAATTCAAGCAAAATCAGGTGCATTTGATGATTTAAAAGCTGCTAACTCTTCAAGTTCTGAAGTTTTTAACTTTTTAGAGTCTGTTTCAAATAAATATGGAATTGGATTCTGGAAACCTGGCGCAGGCATCATTCATCAGGTGGTTCTTGAAAATTATGCTTTTCCAGGCGGAATGATGATAGGGACTGATTCGCATACAGTTAATGCTGGAGGACTTGGGATGTTAGCTATTGGTGTAGGAGGAGCTGACGCAGTTGATGTTATGGCAGGTATGGCATGGGAATTAAAGTTCCCTAAATTAATTGGAGTTAAATTAACTGGAAAATTAAATGGATGGACTGCTGCTAAAGATATTATCCTAAAAGTAGCTGGAATATTGACAGTAAAAGGAGGTACAGGAGCTATAATAGAATATTTTGGAGATGGAGCTGAAGCTATTTCTTGTACTGGAAAAGGAACTATTTGTAATATGGGAGCTGAAGTAGGAGCAACGACTTCAACTTTTGGATATGATGAGTCTATGGAAAGATATCTTCGAGCTACAGGAAGAGACGATATTGCAAATGCTGCAAATAATGTTAAGTCTCACCTTAAAGCTGACAAAGAGGTTTATTTAAATCCTGAAAAATATTTTGACGAAATTATAGAGATAAACTTAGATGAGCTAACTCCTCATATTAATGGTCCTTTTACTCCTGACTTAGCAACTCCTGTTTCAGAAATGAAAGAAAAAGTAAAATCAAATGGATGGCCATTGAAAGTTGAATGGGGCTTAATCGGATCTTGCACTAATTCCTCTTATGAAGATCTCTCAAGAGCTGCTTCAATCGCTAAACAAGCGGTGGATAAAAAATTATCTACCAAGGCTGAATTTGGAATAAATCCCGGCTCTGAACAAGTTAGATATACTGCAGAAAGAGATGGTCTTTTACAAATATTTGAAGACCTGGATGCTAAAATTTTTACAAATGCATGTGGACCATGTATAGGTCAGTGGGCAAGAGATGGTTCTGAAAATCAAGAAAAAAATTCAATAATACATTCATTTAATAGAAATTTTGCCAAACGAGCAGATGGTAATCCAAACACTCATGCGTTTGTAGCTTCACCTGAAATGGTGGCTGCAATTGCAATATCTGGAAGATTAGATTTTAACCCAATGGAAGACACTCTGATTAATTCAGAAGGTCAAGAAGTCAAACTTGATCCTCCCCAAGGATTAGAATTACCCAAATTGGGTTTTGATGTTAAAGAAAATGGATATTTAGAACCTATAGCAGATGGCTCTGGAGTAGTTATTAATATTTCTAAAGATTCGGAACGTCTTGAATTGTTAGCTCCTTTTGATCCATGGAATTTAAAAAATCTTAATAATCTTAAATTACTTATTAAAGCAGACGGAAAATGCACAACAGATCACATTTCAATGGCAGGGCCTTGGTTAAGATACAGAGGTCATCTTGATAATATTTCAAATAATTGTTTGATTGGAGCTGTAAATGCTTTTAATCAAAAAACAAACTTTGTTAAGAATCATTTTACTGGTGATTATGGTGGTGTTCCAGATACTCAACGAGAATACAAAAAAAATAATATCTCCACAATAGTTGTTGGAGATCATAATTATGGTGAAGGCTCTTCAAGAGAGCATGCTGCCATGGAACCAAGACACTTAGGTGTTAAAGTAGTTTTAGTTAAATCATTTGCCCGAATTCATGAAACTAATTTAAAAAAACAGGGTATGTTAGGTATCACCTTTGACAAAGAATCAGATTATGATCTTATTGAAGAAGAAGATGTTTTTAATTTAATTGACTTAAAAGACTTTGCTCCAGGAAAAAAAATATCAATAGAGATTATTCATTCTGATGGCAGAAAGGATCTTATCATGACAAATCACACTTATAATATTCAACAAATTGAATGGTACAAAGAAGGTTCCGCACTAAACTTAATCAAAAAAGAAAATATTATTTAATTAAGTTAAAATTAAGCCTTACAAGACATGTCACTTCCACAACACATAGGTGATTTTATTTTACCCTCACACTTAGGACATTTAGAAACCTGAACAGTACTTCCATCATCAAGCTTTATTGAATCGTTAATTAAAGGTTCATTACAATTTGAGCAGCTAGCGTTTACAGCCATTCCACAAATATTACATTTATAAGTTTCCATAATTATTTAATTTATTTTTAAAATTAGATAAATTTAAATTATATATACATGCCGAATCTTTATTATTTTTTTCATGCTTATGTTATGGTATTATGATTATATCAATATTTTGTCTAACTCTTAATAAAATTAGATTTATTGAAAGTGAAGTTATTGATGCATATACTCCCAAAATTATTCTGAATTTCACCTTATTTATTGGGTTTTAAAAAAAATACACTATTTATAATTAATGTGGGCATAAAAAGAAGCCACATGTAAAACTACCATTGTACAACCCAGATAAATGAATGGAGAACTTGGAATCCAAAAAATTGCAAGTGCTAATCCAGAGTAGCACATGATTCCAACAATAACAAGAAGTAAAACTCTAATTCTTGAGTCTGATGTCATAACTGGCCTAGAAAAACCAAAAACAAAAAGACCTATAACAACAACCCATAAACCAAAAAATCTATATATTTGTTTAAGATAATCAGGTAAAGTACTATTTATTTCATTATTAAATAATTGATCGAAAGTAATACCTAAACGCTCTTCATTTGCAACCTGGTCTAACATCCAGGGCTGATCAACAATCATCCACCTAGCCCCTAAAATTATTAGGGCTAATCCTATGACAATAATTGGGATATTAAAAAAAAATTTCATGATTATATATATATATCACTAAAGATAATGTATATTTTTCATAGATTGTACCCATGGAAAATTTAGCTGTTTATTCTCAAATAATTATAGCCGTTTCAGTTATTAATGTTTGGGTTTTTCGTTTTGATAATATTGTTAAAGAGTTCGAACAATATGGCCTTTCTGATATAATTAGAAATATTGTTGGAGCTACTAAAATATCACTTTCAACCCTATTAATTGTTGGTGTTTTTTATAATGAGGTGGTTTTAGCATCTTCTTTATCAATGGCCTTTTTAATGGTTTGTGCTCAAATAGCACATATTAAAGTTAAAAACCCCTTGATAAAATATGTTCCATCATTTATCCTTCTTATACTCTCACTATTTGTAGCTGGAGTTAATTATGGAATAATATAACAGATGGATTTAAGTTTATTCTTAGTTCTTTTTAGTGGAGTTTCTTTTGTATTCTACGGTATAGGATCTTTTAATTCAAAAAGAATGATCTCAGAATATATAAGATGGGGCTATAAAGATTATAGATATTTAATTGGTGGATTTCAATTTATTGGAGGGATAGGTTTATTAGTAGGATTGTTTATTGATGAATTATTAATAATTTCTTCTGGCGGACTCACTTTTTTAATGATAATGGCTGTTTATGTAAGGTTTAAAATTAGGGATCCTTTAAAAATGACATTGCCAGCATTATTTTACACTATCATAAACTCATTAATATTTTATCTAACAATAAATTAGATTATGTATACTAAAAACTAAAAGAAAATCCTGTGAAAATATTTCTTGTAGCTGCTGGTTCATAATATCGAGAGCCAAAAGCATTTAAGCGAATGTTATCAAAATACTTTAGATTTAATAAATTATTAACTCCACCAAAAAGATCAATTTTACCCCATTTAAGCCTTAATGATTTACCCATTTGAAATCGAGTTTTTTGATAAGAATCTATTAAAACAGTGTTAGAATTATTAGCATAAAAATTTCCGATATTTTCAAAAGTTAACTTTGTGATCCATTCATTTTTAGATGTATGGGTAATGTTAAAAAAAAACTGATTTCTAGGAATACCTGGAAGATCATTAGATTCAAAACCTTGATCAATTATTTTATCATCATCAAATGTATATTTAGCTTTTGTAAAACTCCCCTTAATTTGAAAATCTTTCCAGTTTAATTGAGTGAATAATTCAAGCCCCATTCTCTTTGTGGCTCCTGTATTACTATAAAATGATCGCCCTGGAAAATCTTCTAATTCATAAGGTAAAATATCATTTGAACTCATAATGTAAAACAGGCTTGCTTCTATTAAAAATTTAGGTTTTGACACTTTCCACCCTAATTCATAATTAAACGCCTTTGATGGTTCTAGTTTTAAGTTAAGTCCCTCACTTCCTGAAGGGTTAGCTGATAGCTCAGATAAAGTAGGTGTTTCAAAACTAGTAGAAAAGTTTATAAAAAAGTATTGATTGTTTTTTATTTCACGACTTAATCCAAAACTAGGATTAAAAACATTATACTTTTTATTAAAAATAAAATTATCAGTTCCAATAGATAAATTATCAAAGCGAATGCTTGATCTAAAAACCCAATTATTAAATCTCATCTCATCTAAAAAATAAAAAGCAAAATTATTAAAACTTTCTATTTGACTAAAAACATTAGTTCCTTGTATGCCTTTTAAATTTAAAAAACGATTTCGTTCATCGATTTGAAAAGCTGATTCTAAACCAATTTGGAATTGATGAAACAGGTTTTGATTAGACTTTGAATAAGTTAATCTACTACCTAGTCCATAATATTTTCTATCCAGATCAATAATTCCTCCAAATTCAAAAGGAAGCTTTCCATAGAAATCTCTTGTTGAGAAAAAAGTATATGAATTTAGATCCCATTTTGGGCTAAACTTTTTTACCCAATTAAGACCAATTTTTAATTGATCAATTTTTTCAAATGTATTATAATCAAAATTACGTTGTCTAGCTTGTTTTCTATTACCTTCAACCTCATTTAAAGTAAGACCACCGGCATCTTGGGCAATGGGACTATTTGTGTAATTAAATTGTAAGTTGATAAATGACTTTGAAGAATATTTATGTTTCAATTTAACATTAAAAATATTTTGTTTTAGACCACTATGATTTCGATATCCATCGGTTTGAGTGTTATTTAAATAAATTACAGCGCTTGTATTCTCATTATTTAAAAAACTCATTAATTGATGTGATTTCAAATTGTAACTGCCAAATAACGATCTTACTGAATGATGTTCTCCTAAAAGACTATCCAAAGTATTAATATATATTACACCTCCTGATGCGTTTCCATACAAGCTTGCTGAAGGACCTCGTAGTACCTCGATTTTATTAATCAAACCAATTGGGAGATTATCTAATTGGCCTTGACCATCAGGAGTGGTTTCAGGTATACCGTCAACAATAATTTTAATTCCTCTAATTCCAAAAGCGGACCTTGCTCCAAAACCTCGAATTGAAATTCTTAAATCTTGGGCGAAATTATTAGCATTTAAAGTAAATAAACCCGGAACACTTTCTATGTATTCCTGTAAAGAAAGCTGTTGACTAATTTTTTGAGTTTTTCGAAAGTCTAAAACACTAATTGAATAAGGAGCTTTGGTTTGTAATATTTCGATTTTTAACGCTTCAACTGAAACATCATTCAGAGTAATTGTTACAGTTGAACTTGGAGTTTGAGCAATTAAACTATTTGGTATAAATAAGATGAAGGAATATAAAATTAACAGTATAATACGTTGATTAATATTCATAATTTATTTAACTATTAATTAAACAAAATTATCTATTAATTTTATATATAATACAAATAATTATTGTTTAACTTTTTCAAAATACTCTTTTTGAATCTCTATACTAATACTATCTTCTTTAACAGCTTTAATAGCATTTGTAAGAGATGATACGGTGTTCTCTGTAACAATACGGCCTAATTTTTTTGATGCGAATTCGGCTTGTCCAGCATAATGATTAGGGTAAGAAGCATACCACCAAATTGCGGTATATAAAGTTTTCGGTAGTTTTAAGCGAGCCTGATTATCTCCAGACTCCTCATTGCTTCTGTTTAATTTAATCAATTCAGGTCTTAAGTACAATATCTCCGAAGCCTCTCTTTCACCTCCGTGTTGGTCAGTAGAAGGGTCAGATTTTCTAGTAGCTTTTATTTGATCAGCAATCTTTAAAGGGATATCAGGTTCGAAGAAATATATAATGTAGTCTTTTTTCTTTTCTAATTGATTTTGGATAAAGTATCTAATCATCTGTGGATTACCTCCGTGGCTGTTAATAATTATAATTTTCTTAAATCCATTTCTGGCTATTTCAGCAGTAGTAGCTTCTAATAATTCCATAGCTAATTTCGATGGAAGTGAAAAAGTCCCATATTCCTGTTTAGCTTCGTTAATTTGGCCGTAAAAATAATCTGGGAAAACAACAGCGTATTCATTTTTAGTTGCACGGTTTGCCCATTCTCTAGATCTAATTAGATCCGATCCTATTGGTATTCCAGGGCCGTGTTTTTCTAGGATCCCTATTGGGAGAATGCAAGTGTAATTTGATTTTTTCAAAGCTAATTCCCAGTCAGACGCAACCAATTCATCCCATTTATTTGGTATATTTTGACTTAACAATGAGGAGGAAAATATCAATGTAATAAGAACTAGATGTACCTTTACAATTGTTTTTTTGATTATTTCCTTCATTAGTTTTTGATAATATATTTAAATATAAAGATATTTTATAGAAATCTATAAATACAAGTCTGACAAAGTGACTTTGTTTAATATTTTATTTTTAAATGGGGGAATGAGACTATATTGTTAAACAAAA
>NZ_CEXPNT010000006.1:0-6289 GCF_982709265.1 Candidatus Marivariicella framensis
TGATGCTATGCAAAATAAAGCTTCATCATCTTTAATTACTAGTGTTGGAAGTTTTAACACAATAAGAAACACATTAAAATTTTCGACAGGACTTTTGAATAATTATTTTGAATTGTCGGGACGTCTATCTAAAATCACATCTGATGGATATGTTGACAGAGCAAGTTCTAATTTAAAATCATATTTTTTACAAGGAGCATATAAAGATGAAAACACATTAATTAAAGCTATTGCTTTTGGTGGTCACGAAATTACTTATCAATCTTGGTATGGTATTGAAGACTTATCCAATAGAACATATAATCCTGCTGGAGCAATATATGATGATAATGGATTATTAACTAGTTTTTATGATTCACAAGAAGACAATTATCGTCAAGATCACTATCAGTTTCACTGGAATGAGCAAATAAATTCCTTGTGGAGCACCTCTTTAGGTCTAAATTACACCTATGGAAGAGGATACTATGAAGAGTATAATGACTCAGGGTCTGATACAAATTTTTCATACTTACAATTAAATCCATTTAATATTGGAAGTGAAACTATTTCAGAGACAGAAAATGTAACTAGAAAATGGTTAGATAACAATTATTATGTTTTGACAACAAGCGCAAACTATATTAAAGGTCAAACTCGCATAGACATGGGAGTGTTATTTAGTAGATATATTGGAGATCATTTTGGAACAATTTTATGGGCGCAAAATTCAGGTGATATACTTCCAAGAAAAAGATTTTATGAAAATAAAGGAGATAAAAAAGAAATAAATATTTATGCTAAACTAGAACAACCCTTAACAGATCAAATTACTGGATTTATTGACCTTCAATATCGAAATGTAAATTATGATATTAATGGTGTTTTGGCAGGTCCTCGATTATTTAAAGTTAACAGTAAGTATAGCTTTTTTAATCCTAAAGCAGGTCTAACATATCAAATGGTTAATAATCAACAGCTATATTTCTCTTACTCAAAAGCACAAAGAGAACCTACTAGATCTGATTTTGAAAACGGGAATCCAAAACCTGAGATATTAGACAACCTTGAATTTGGCTGGAGAATTAATCAAAACTTTTTTCAGGTATATTCCAATATATATTTAATGGCCTATAAAGATCAATTAGCTTTAACTGGAGCTTTGGACGATGTTGGAACCCCAATAAGAGAAAATATTGGAGAAAGTAGTAGGCTGGGAATAGAAATTGAGATTAAGGTGAATTTATTAGAAAAATGGCTACTTCAATCCAATATTGCATTAAGTAAAAACACCAATAAAGATTTTTATTTTAAAAGAGATGGTGTTTTAAATTCCCTTGGCAATACCCGTTTGTCATATTCACCCGAATTAGTTTTTGGAAATATTTTAACATACAAACCTATAACAAATTTAAACATATCGTTACTAACAAAATTAGTAGGAGAACAGTATATGAGTAATATTGAAGCTAAAGGTTCAAGATTAGACTCATATTCTGTAAATGACATTAATATTAGCTACCAATGGAAACCTCAATCTGCTATAAGTCTGATGACTCTGAACTTATTAATCAATAATGTTTTTGATAAAAAGTATGTTTCAAATGGATATTTCTATACTTATGATGATAATTGGTCTTCGCCAAATCAGATAACAACTATTGAAGGAACTGGATATTATCCTCAAGCTGGAATTAACTTTCTTATAGGATTAACAACTAGTTTTTAATTGGAAATAATAATTGTTTTACCAAACCTTTCAGACCTATAGTTTAAAAGAGGATATTGCGAAGAATTTTCAACATCTCCTTCTATTAATTGACCAGTAGCAAGACTATATTTAAAATTATCACAGTTGCAATTGGAAAGAAGCCCCTCGATTATGAGTTTAGAGCAGGCTTCTAATTTGTGATTTGAGCAACTGGCCTCCCAAGCAAAAATGTCATTTCCGTTTATATTAAAAATTAAAAGTCCATTAATCCCTCCATATGGAATAAATTTACTTCCTCCAGCAAAATTCAGATTGTCATATTCAGGTAAATTCAAATTAATGCTATGATTAAAAGACACTTCGTATAGAAAAGGATTTCTTTTAATATCATCATTATTGCATGAAAATAGAATAGCAAAAACATATAATACCGAAAGTATTTTAAAGGCATGGAAACTTAAAAAGGTCTCAGTTTTCATATATTTGTTAATTACTGTTTGTTTTAGGTATTATATTAAAATAATTAAAGTACAAAGTTATGAGTAAGGTTTCATATTACACCGAAGAAGGTCTAAAAAAACTTCGGGCTGAATTAAATCAGCTTAAAGATAAAGAAAGACAAAAAGCTTCCCAAGCAATTGCAGAAGCTAGAGATAAGGGAGACTTAAGTGAGAATGCTGAGTATGACGCTGCAAAAGAAGCTCAGGGGATGTTAGAACTTCGTATTTCAAAAATGGAAGAAGTGCTTTCTGGCGCCAGAATTATTGATGAATCACAATTAGATACTTCAAAAGCTCTTATTTTATCCACTGTAGAGGTGAAAAATATAAGTACAGGTCAGATAATGAAATTTACTTTAGTTGCTCAGACTGAGGCAGATCTGAAAAGCGGCAAAATTTCTGTTGAATCGCCCATAGGTAGAGGTTTGTTAGGTAAAGGAGTTGGTGAAATTGTAGAAATTTTAATTCCAAATGGAAAAATTGAATTTGAGATAATTAAAATTAATCGTGATTAATGAAAAGCATCTTTTCTAAATTAATTAATGGAGAATTACCGTGCAATAAAGTAGCAGAGTCTGATGAGTTTTTAGCATTTCTGGATATTAACCCCAACACCTTAGGACATACTCTTTGTGTTCCTAAAAAAACTGAAGATAAAATCTTTGATCTTTCGGAACAAGAATATCTTAGATTAATGAGTTTTAGTAGAAAAGTAGCTTTAGCAATAAGAAAATCAGTTAAATGCAAAAGAGTTGGTATAAGTGTTATTGGACTTGAAGTCCCTCATGTCCATGTTCATTTAATCCCGCTAAATGAGATGGAGGACATGACCTTCCAAAAAAAAATAAAAGTTGATTCAAAAACAATGATTCAATTATCTAAAAATATAAGTTCTAATTTTAACCTGCTTTAAGTAATTCAATTGAGATGGTTGTCCCTTTTTTAGGAATAGAATTTTTCAGATATATTTTCCCTCGATGGTAATCAACTATTATTCTCTTAGCTAGAGATAGTCCTAGGCCCCACCCTCTTTTTTTTGTTGTAAAACCAGGAGAAAATATTTTATTAAAATTTTCTGATTTAATACCCTCTCCGCTATCTTTAACCAAGATTATTAATTTATTGTCATTTAGGTAAGAAGAAACAAGAATTTGGCCCTCACCTTTCATTGCGTCAATTCCATTCTTAATTAGGTTTTCTATTGTCCAGCTTAAAAGTTGATTGTTAACAGGGGCTATCGTAGACTCTTCAGTTAAATGTGTTTTAATATTGGTAAGGTCAGAACTTCTTTTTTGAATATAAATAACAGTTTGTCTAATTATTAAATTTACATCTTGAAACTCTAATACTGGATCCGACCCAATATTAGAAAATCTTTCGGTTATTATTTTGAGTCGATCAATATCTTTTTCCATTTCTGAAATACTAACTTCTGGTTTTTGACCTTCTTTCATTAAAGTAGTCCAGCCTATTAAAGAGGATAAAGGAGTTCCGATTTGATGAGCTGTTTCTTTTGCCATTGCAGCCCAAAGGCTATTTTGTTCAGATATTTTATTTGTTTTAAAAATAAAGTATAACAGCAAGCCAAAAAGCATAATAATTAGAAATAGCGCTAATGGATAATATTGAAGTTTTGTTAACAAAGTAGAATCACCATAATATAATTTTTGATCAACTAAAAGTTTACCAGAAAGAGAATCTCTGTATTCGATTATTATCGGTTTATTTTCTTTTTTTATTTTTTCTAAACTATTGTATAATCTTATTGAATCAGATCCTAATACTAATTCAAAATTCTTAAAATCAATTATTTTATTATTAGCATTAACTTGAATCATTGGATTTGTTCCAATTTGTTGTAAAATCTCAAATGTTATACTGTTGGGGTTTTTATTTTCAATAAAATCTTTTTGAGCCATAGCCCATAGCTCCATTTTAAGCCTTTCTTCTTTTTTTAATTTTTGAAAAAGAATATTTGTATTCCAAACAATTAGGATTACGATTACAAAGGCTATCAAGGGCCATATTCGCTTTAGAGTTAAAGATGTTTTTCTACTCACGAAAATTATTTACTGCAATATAATTGAATTTAAATAATCTAATGCTTTTGAGTTCCTAAGGAAAAAAGTTTTTGTTATTTTTGATAAATAAAACAAAACCTATGGAAATTATTGGTAAAATAAAATGGATAGATGAAACTAAGGAATATGGCACTAAAGGATTCAGAAAAAGAGAGTTAGTCATAACTACCGAAGAGCAATATCCCCAAAATATTTTAGTTGAATTTGTGCAAGACAAATGTGATTTATTAAACGCCTTTCAAATAGGTAAACAAGCAAAAGTTAGTATTAATTTAAGAGGAAGGGAATGGACTAATCCTGAAGGTCAAGTAAAGTATTTTAATTCTATTCAAGGATGGAGAATAGAAGAAATAAGTGAAGAGTTAAATAAAGAGATGCCTCCAATGCCTCCACCAACAACTTTTGAAAGTGCAGAAGGAGATGATAACGAAGCTGAAGATGATTTACCATTTTAAGAATTAAGTTCTAAATACCTATAGCAATTTTTTTGATGACCATTAATTACTCCGGTCGCCATTAGATATGCATATATGATTTTAGGACCTATAAATTTGAACCCTTTTTTCTTGAGGTCTTTGTAAATCTTTAATGCCATGGGTGAAAAATTATTTAAAGGATCTAGGTATTCTTTCAGCTTAGAATTTTTTTTATGAACTAATAAATATTTGTAAAAGCTTCCGTGTTTTTTTTGAATCTCAATAAAATTTTTAGCGTTCATGATAGTTGATGTAATTTTTAACCTATTTCTGATAATGCCTTTATCAAGCATAAGTGTTTCAATTTTTTTATTATCATAAATTGATATTTTATGTAAATCAAACTTATCAAAAGCATAAATAAAGTTTTTACGTTTTTTAAGCACCGTATACCAACTAAGACCTGCTTGAAATATTTCTAATATTAAGAATTCGAATAATTTATTGTCATCAGAAATTGGAACACCCCATTCTATATCATGATAGTTTTTATACAATTGATCATTTGAGCACCAAGAACATCTAATTTTATCTTTCATTTGAGAAAGTTTAATTTAACACTAATTCAAAAAAAAACCTCCATTAAGGAGGTTTTTATATTTAAATTAAATAGTGTTTATACTAGAGATAGTCTAGAAAAACCTGTTACTTTAAGGTTTTGATCAAAAGAAGAAACATACTGTTTAACACTTTGTTTTCCGTCTTTAATATAATCTTGATTAACAAGGGTATTGTCTTTAAAAAATCTCTTTATTTTCCCTTTCGCTATGTTGTCTAACATAGCCTCTGGCTTACCTTCCTGACGTAATTGATCTTTAGCAATTTCAATTTCTTTTTCAATTATACTTGAATCAACACCTTCCTCATTTAGAGCAATTGGATTCATGGCAGCAGCCTGCATAGCAACATTTTTAGATATTTCCGCAGCATTATCAATAGATAAAGAAAGACCAGTTAAGGCAGCTATTTTGTTTCCAGCATGAATATAATAGCCCACAAAAGAAGCTTGTAAAGTTTTAAAACCACCAATTTCAATTTTTTCTCCTATAAGTCCAGTTTGTTCAATTAGTTTTTCAGAAACGGTCATTCCAGAGAAGTCAGATTTTAAAAAAGATTCAAGACTTTCATGATTTAACGCCTTATCAACCAATGCATTTGCAAGGTTTAAATAGGATTCATTTTTAGCAACAAAATCAGTTTCACAATTAATCGAAATTATAACACCCTTAGTGTTTTCAGAATTAACTTTAGCTAGTACAGCCCCTTCAGAAGAAATTCTATCAGCTCTATTTGCAGCTACTTTTTGACCTTTCTTTCTAAGATTTTCAATAGCTTTATCAAAGTCTCCTTCAGCTTCAACTAAAGCTTTTTTACAATCCATCATCCCAGCTCCAGTGGATTGACGGAGTTTATTTACTTCTGCAGCAGTAATTTTCACAATTTTTTAATTTTGTTGAATATTTATTTTTTTTCTTTGGACTTAGCCTTCTTAGTTGCAGTTTTAACTTCAGGAGCAACCTCTACTTCAGGAGCAACCTCTAC
>NZ_CEXPNT010000006.1:6389-44444 GCF_982709265.1 Candidatus Marivariicella framensis
TCTTAGTTGCAGTTTTAACTTCAGGAGCAACCTCTACTTCAGGAGCAACCTCTACCTCAGGAGCAGCCTTTACTTCAGGAGCAGCCTTTACTTCAGGAGGAGCAATCTCTACTTCAGGAGCAACCTCTACTTCAGGAGCAACCTCTACTTCAGGAGCAGCCTTTACTTCAGGAGCAGCTTCTACTTCAGGAGCAGCTATAGGATCTTCTGTTTGACCCTCCCCTTTTTCAATTGCTTCTTTTTCATTTTTTCTTTCAGACAATCCTTCTGCAATAGAACTTGTAACTAGGTTAAGTATTTTTTCTATAGACTTAGAAGCGTCATCATTAGCTGGAATTACAAAATCAACTTCTCTTGGATCAGAGTTTGTATCAACCATTGCAAAAATTGGAATATTCAACTTTTGAGCTTCTTTTATAGCAATATTTTCTCTCTTTATGTCAACAACAAATAAAGCTCCAGGTAAACGAGTCATATCAGTAATTGAACCTAAATTCTTTTCTAATTTTGCTCTCATTCGTGAGACTTGTAATCTTTCTTTTTTAGAAAGGGTTTCAAAAGTTCCATCTTTTTTCATTCTATCTACTGTAGCCATTTTTTTAACAGCTTTACGAATAGTAACAAAGTTTGTTAACATTCCACCTGGCCATCGCTCAGTTATGTATGGCATGTTGACGTTTTTTACTTTTTCGGCAACGATATCTTTTGCTTGTTTTTTTGTTGCTACAAAAAGAATTTTTCGTCCTGAAACAGCAATTTTTTTCAAGGCTGATTGCGCTTCTTCAATTTTAGCAGCAGTTTTATATAAGTTTATAATATGGATTCCATTTCGTTCCATATAGATGTATGGAGCCATGTTTGGATTCCATTTCCTTGTAAGATGTCCAAAATGAACTCCTGCATTCAATAGATCCTTAACTTCTGTTTGTGCCATAATTTTTTAGTTTACGTTCTCTGATATAGTAGCAATAGATTTAATCTATTTAGATGCTAAACTAGCTTTCGCTTGTGCGATAAGACAACTTTGATTAATATATAAATGAATTTTATTCAATTGACAAATTATCGTTTTGAGAATTGGAATTTTTTTCTTGCTTTTTTTTGACCGAATTTCTTACGTTCAACCATACGAGGATCTCTAGTTAATAATCCTTCTGGTTTAAGAGCGATACGATGCTCCTCATCAATTTTACATAAAGCTCTAGAAATTGCTAGTCTAACTGCTTCAGCCTGACCAGTTATACCTCCTCCTTTTACAGTTACTTTTAAATCATATGATCCTTCAGTTTCTGTAAGAGAAAAAGGTTGAATAATTTTATATTGAAGTGTGGCAGTAGTAAAATAATCAGTATAAGTTTTTTTATTTACCTTGATATCTCCTTTCCCCTTTGACAGAAAAATACGAGCAACTGAAGTTTTACGACGACCAATTGTGTGGATTACTTCCATTATAGTAGATCGTTTAAATTAATACTAGTAGGGTTTTGACTTTCTTGTTGATGTTGATTACCTGAATATACTCTAAGATTACGAAATAAGTCAGCTCCTAATTTATTTTTAGGAAGCATACCTTTTATAGATTTTTCAACTAATCGAGTATCGTTTTTTTTATGAACTTGTTCTGCGGATAAAGTTCTCTGCCCTCCAGGATAGCCAGTATGACGAATATATTGTTTTTGCTTCCATTTTTGTCCTGAAAGAAGAACTTTATCAGCATTTATAACAATTACATTGTCACCACAGTCTACGTGTGGAGTAAAATTTGGTTTATGCTTCCCTCTTAATAGAGAGGCAACTGCAGATGCGGCTCTTCCGAGAGCTAATCCTTCGGCATCTACTAATAGCCACTTCTTGTCGACAGTGTTAGAATTAGCAGAAACAGTTTTGTAGCTTAATGTATTCACTTTTTGTTGTTTTAAACAAAGCATTTATATGCTATGGGGCTGCAAATGTACTATTTAAAAATGTTTTGAAAAAATATTTTTGTTTAAAGTGTAAAAAAGAATTAATGAGCATCTAACCAGTGCTCACCCTCTCCTAAATCAACTGTTAGAGGAACCTTCAGTTTAAAGGCACTTTCCATCTCTTTTTTGACCATTATTTTTAACTCTTTTAATTCTGATTTTGGAACATCAAAAACTAGTTCATCATGAACTTGAAGTAACATTTTAGATTTCCAATCTTCATTAATTAATTTTTCATGAATATTAATCATAGCAACTTTAATTATATCTGCGGCACTTCCTTGAATTGGAGCATTTACAGCGTTTCTTTCTGCCGCACCACGAACTAAAGCATTTGCTGAATTTATATCTTTTATATATCTTCTTCTTCCAAGAACTGTGCTTACATATCCATTATCTCTTGCAAAATTTATTTGACTTTGCATGTAACTTCTTAGTTTAGGATATGTTAAATAATAAGCCTCAATTAGTTCTTTAGACTCTGATCTGTTGAGATTTGTTTGTTGACTTAATCCGAAGGCAGAAACTCCATATATTATACCAAAATTTATTGTTTTAGCATTACTTCTTTGTTCACTACTTACTTCAGTTAATGGAACATTAAAAACTTTAGAGGCGGTTGACTGGTGAATGTCCTCGCCGTTTTTAAAAGCTAAAATCATATCAGGATCTTCACTAAGAGCAGCTATAATTCTTAGCTCAATTTGAGAATAATCTGCTGCTACAATTAAATGATTATTGTCTCTGGAAATAAAAGCTTTTCTTATTTTTTGACCACGTTTTGTCCTAACTGGTATGTTTTGAAGGTTTGGTTTGTTACTGCTTAAACGACCTGTAGAAGCTACAGCTTGATTGTAGACAGTGTGAACTCTTTTTGTTTCAAAATTTATCTCCCTGGGTAAGGCTTCAACATAAGTATTTAATAGTTTTTGAAGCGAACGCCATTGAAGAATATTGTCAATAATTTCATGATCTTTTGATAAATAGGAGAGAACCTCTTCTGAAGTTGAATATTGTCCAGTTTTCGTTTTTTTAGGCTTTTCAATTAACTTTAATTTTTCAAATAAAATTAGACCAAGTTGTTTTGGAGATGCAATATTGAAATTTTCTCCAGCCTGACTAAATATTTCTTTTTCTAAAAGATTAATTTCAACTTGAAACTCCTTTGATAGTTTAGCTAAAAACTTAATATTTAGATTAATCCCTTCACACTCCATTGAACTTAATACAGAAACTAAGGGGATTTCAACTTCTTTAAACAAGCTCATAGTGTTTGACTTAACAAGCTCTTTTTCAAAGTGATGCTTAAGCTGAAGAGTGATATCTGAGTCTTCAACTGCATATTCTTTTTGGAGAGATAAATCAACATCTCTCATACTTCCTTGATTTTTTCCTTTTTTACCAATTAAATCAGATATTGGTTTTGTCTTATAACCTAGATAGGTTTCTGCTAAAATATCCATTCCATGACGCATGTCAGGATTAATTAAATAATGAGCTATTAATGTATCAAAGAGAGGTCCTTTTACAGAAATATTATAGTTATTTAATACTTTAATATCATATTTTAAATTATGACCTATTTTTTGAATTTGAGAATGTTCAAAAAATACCTTTAATTTTTCCAAAACCCAATCTGCATCTTTTCTGTTTTTAGGAATTACCAAATAATACCCCTTTCCAATTTCCCAAGAAAAAGATATGCCAACTAGTTCAGCTTTTAATGAATCTAAGTCTGTTGTCTCAGTATCGAAAGAAACAGATTTTTGATTCAAAAGATTTTTAATTAATAACGATACTCCTATAGGGTCATTTACTAATTGATAAAAATGATTTACTGTAGATAAATTATTTTTTTCAGAGATTGATTCAGAAGAACCTCCACCTGGAATATTAAACAGGTCAAATTGATGTCCTTCAATTGCTTCTTTTTTATTTACAGCTTTAGGAATATTTTGTTCTAAAGGTTTTGAGTCAAAAACTTTTTCAAAACTTTGGCGCATTCTTCTAAACTCTAATACTTCAAATATTTCTCCAACTAAATTCATGTCTGGTTTATCCAGTTTGAAATCTTTTGCATTAAATTCTACAGGAACATCAAGTATTATTTTGGCTAATTCTTTTGAAAGAATTCCCATTTGTTTATTAGCTTCAATTTTATCTTTAAGTTTACCTTTAAGTTTATCTGTATTGGCTAAAAGATTTTCCATTGATCCGAATTCAGCTATAAACTTTTTCGCAGTTTTATCCCCTACTCCAGGGAGGCCAGGGATATTATCAACAGCATCTCCCATCATTCCAAGATAGTCTATAACTTGTTCTGGTCTTTTAATTCCGAATCTTTCTTGAACTTCTGGAACACCCCAAATTTCAATACCATTTCCCATCCTCGCAGGACGATACATAAAAATATTATCTGAAACTAACTGTGCAAAGTCTTTATCAGGAGTTACCATAAATATTTGAAATCCTTCTTTTTCTGCTTTTTTTGCAAGTGTACCAATTATATCATCTGCTTCATATCCTTCTTTAATAATTATTGGAATATGCATTGCGCTTAGAATATTTTGAATAAAGGGTAAGGCTAATTTGATTGCTTCAGGGGTTTCATCTCGATTTGCTTTATAATCTGTGTAAATTTCTGTTCTTGATTCTGAGCCCCCTTTATCAAAACATACCGCTAAATAATCTGGACGCTCTCTTTTAATTACATCAATTAATGAATTAGTAAAGCCCATAATTGCAGAAGTGTCAAACCCCTTAGAGTTAATCCTAGGGTTTTTAATAAAAGCATAATACCCTCTATAAATTAAAGCATAAGCGTCAAGTAAAAAAAGACGTTTGTTATTTGTCATACACAGATATTATTTGTTTAAACTTAATACTTCTTCAATTTTGTTGAGAATTTTATTACTACTTAAATTAATAGAATCATATAAAATATCTGGATCTCCATGAGAAATAAATTCATGAGGAACTCCAATGGACTCAATTTTCTTCATATAATTATATTTTTGAGCATATTCCATTATTGCGGTTCCAAATCCTCCTTTAATAGCTCCTTCCTCAATTGTCAATACATAAGAATGGGTTTTAAATACCTCGTGAAGAATTTTTTCATCTAACGGATAAACAAATTCAAAGGAATAATGAGAAAATTCTTCAGAAAAATTACTGCTATTGATCGCTTCTTCAACATTTTTAAAAAGTGTTCCTAAGCTCAAAATAGCAATTTTTTTCCCACTAGTTATTTTATAAGCCTTGTACAGTTCTAAATTTTCAAATAATTCATTAACCTTTTCTATTTGTGAATCACCTCTAGGATATCTGATTGCAATTGGACCATTAGGTTTAGATTGAAATGTGTATAAAAAATTTCGAAGTCTTTGTGCGTTTCTTGGAGCTATAATTTTTAAATTTGGAATACATCTTAGAAATGAAATATCATAAACCCCATGATGAGTTGGTCCGTCATGACCAACAATTCCCGCTCTATCTATGCAAAAAATAACATTTAAGTTTTGAATTGCTACATCATGTATGATTTGATCGTATGCCCTTTGAAGAAATGTAGAATAAATAACACAAAAAGGAATAAGTCCCTCACAGGCCATTCCTGCAGCAAGTGTAACAGCGTGTTGTTCAGCAATCCCAACATCATAACACCTTTCGGGAATATGCTTCATCATTTCATTAAGACCACTTCCTGTGGGCATAGCGGGAGTTATACAGACTAGTTTAGAATTTATCTTTGCAAGATCCAAGATAGTTTTTCCAAAAACTTGATGAAATTTAAGCTTTCTACTTTTGTTTTTTTTGTAAAGCTTTCCCGTAAGCTTATCAAATTTACCGGGAGCATGAAAAAGAATTTGATCTTTTTCAGCTGATATCAAGCCTTTTCCTTTAATTGTTCTAATATGTAATAATCTAGGACCTTTTTTTGTTTTTTGAAGCATGAGTTCGTTTTTCAATAACTCCATATTGTGACCATCTATTGGACCATGATAGTCTATATTCAAAGAATTAAATATATTATTTTCTTTATTTATTTCTATGTTTGATTTTTCCAAATAGTTTTTTAATGCCCCAACACTAGGATCAATTCCCATAGTATTATCGTTAAGAATTATAAGAACATTTGCTGAAGTTGTACCTAAATGATTTAAAGCTTCAAAAGCCATTCCTGATGCAATAGACGCATCCCCTATTACAGAAATATGATTAATATTTTTTTTACCTCTAATTTCTGAGGCTAAAGCCATCCCTAAAGCTGCTGAAACTGTTGTTCCTGCATGACCTGTTCCAAATGAATCGTATTTACTCTCTTTTATTTTAGGAAAACCACTTATTCCTTTCCACTTTCTGTTTGATTTAAACTCTTCATACCTGCCTGTTAAAATTTTATGACCGTATGCTTGATGTCCAACATCCCATAAAATCTTGTCTTTAGGGGTGTCAAAAATATAATGAAGTAAAACTGTGAGTTCTATCACGCCAAGACTAGCTCCCAAATGACCTTCATTGGATGAAATAACATCAATAATGTACTCCCTAAGTTCTTTTGAAATACCAACTAATTGCTTCAATGAGCATTGCTTTAGTTCCTTGGGAGATTTAATATCTTTGAGTTGCATTTAACAAATATAATATTTCGTTTTAGTAACCCATACTTTTTGTAATTTTCAATAATGAAAAACGTGTTTGATGATAAATATTTCATGGGAGAAGCTTTAAAGGAAGCTCAAAAAGCTTATGAAATTGGGGAAGTTCCTGTTGGAGCTATAATAGTAGTAAAAAATAAAATAATTGCAAGAGCTCATAATCTAACTCAACGTTTAAATGATGTAACAGCCCATGCTGAAATGCAAGCAGTTACATCTGCTTCGAATTATTTAAATGGTAAATATTTAAAGGATTGTTCGATTTATATCACTCTTGAACCATGCGTTATGTGTGCGGGAGCACTTTTTTGGAGTAAAATAGATAGAATTATATATAGCGCATGTGATTTAAAAAGAGGCTACTCTCAAGTGGCGAATTTATTACATCCAAAAACTAAAGTAGAAAGAGGAGAGTTTGAAAAAGAGTCATCAGACTTACTAAAAAAATTTTTTAAAAATACAAGAAAATAAAAAAACCTCCAATTAGGAGGTTTTATATTGTCTTGTATAAAGAATTATAATTTAGTAAGATTGGAAGCTTGCTTCCCTTTATCACCATCTTTTTCAACATACTCAACTTTATCACCCTCTTGGAGTGAAAGCCCATTAAGGGTTGTTATGTGAACGAATACATCTGCACCCGACTCATCATTTGTAATAAACCCATATCCTTTGGACTCATTGAAAAATTTAACTGTACCAGTCATAATTGTATATAATAAAAATAATTTTGGCTAAGTAACATCAACTTTCTTTTCTGAAAACTCTTATTGTATTTTATTTTTATTAGGTTTTTTCTTTTCAACTTCATTTCTCATCCTTTCATAATTTTCTTCAGTAAGTGTATAGTCTCTGATGTCTTTGTCTTTCCATCGATGGTATAGAAATAGTGGCAAAAAAAATATCACTGAAAAAAGAACAGTGCTTCCTATAATTTTTTCACCTAAAAACTGATCATTTTGATAATTTTTAAAGTAAAAACCTATAATTAAAGATGATAAAATTGAAAAAAATAAAAAACGAAGTATAATTTTCATATGGACTTATATCTTTTTTAACTCCAATCCTAATTCATCAAGTTGAGGTTTTTCAATCAAGGAAGGAGAATCAATCATAGTATCTCGACCTGAATTATTTTTCGGAAAAGCTATGAAGTCTCTGATTGTTTCTTTACCTCCCAAGATTGCCACAAGTCGATCTAAACCAAAGGCTATTCCTCCGTGTGGCGGGGCACCATACTTAAATGCACCCATTAAAAAACCAAATTGTGACTGAGCGTCTTCATCAGAAAAACCTAATAAGTTGAACATTTGTTTTTGAAGTTTAGAATCATGAATTCTTATTGAACCTCCTCCAACTTCGTTTCCGTTCAGAACAAGATCATAGGCATTTGCCCTTACTTTTTCAGGGGAGTTATTTAGTAAATTAAGATCTTCTTTCTTTGGAGATGTAAAAGGATGATGCATAGCATGATACCTTTTTGATTTCTCATCCCATTCTAATAGGGGAAAATCAGTCACCCAAAGTGGTGCAAAAATTTCTGGATTTCGAAGTCCAGTTTTTTCAGCAACAGCAAGTCTTAGTTCTCCTAACTGTTTTAATGTTTTTTTGGTTTTTCCGGAAAGAATAAAAATTAAATCACCTGGATCAGCGTCAATTATTTTTATCCATTCAGTTAAGTCATTTTCTGAATAAAATTTATCTACTGATGATTTTAGTGATTTATCTTCATTATATTTTACCCAAACTATCCCCTTCGCTCCAATTTGAGGTTGTTTCACCCAGCTTATCCAGTTGTCAATTTCTTTTCTACTAAAAGAAGCTCCTTTTTTTATTGAAAAGCCTATTATCAATTCTTCAGAATCAAAAATTTTGAAGCCTTTACCTTTTGCTTTATCTGTAATATTTCCAAATTTCATATCAAATCTAATGTCTGGTTTGTCACTTCCATAATTATTGATAGCCTCGTTGTAGGTGATTCTTGGAAAAACACCAACCTTATAATTATTAATTTCCATAATTAAATGAGAAATCAAACCCTCAAATTGGTTTAAAACATCTTCTTGGTCGACAAAACTCATCTCACAATCTATTTGAGTAAATTCAGGTTGCCTGTCAGCACGCAAATCTTCATCTCTAAAACATTTTACTATTTGAAAGTATCGATCTATTCCACCCACCATTAGTAGCTGCTTGAAGGTTTGAGGTGACTGTGGAAGGGCATAAAACTCTCCAGAATTCATTCTTGAAGGAACAACAAAATCCCTAGCCCCTTCTGGTGTGGATTTAATTAAATATGGAGTTTCAATATCAATAAAACCTTTATTATTTAAATAATTTCTGACTTCCATTGTGACTTTATGACGAAAAATTAAATTTTTTCGAATATTATTCCTCCTTATATCAAGGTACCTATATTGCATTCTCAACT
This sequence comes from Candidatus Marivariicella framensis, assembly GCF_982709265.1. NCBI lineage: Bacteria > Pseudomonadati > Bacteroidota > Flavobacteriia > Flavobacteriales > Flavobacteriaceae > Candidatus Marivariicella > Candidatus Marivariicella framensis. The sequence continues at coordinate 15,446 of NZ_CEXPNT010000006.1, forward strand.
CTTCACCTCCATCTGTTTTATCTTCAATAGTAAAAGGAGGGGTTTCTGAAGCGTTTAAAATATTTAATTCACTGACTAAAAGTTCAATATTTCCGGTTTGAAGTTCAGTGTTTTTAGATTCTCTTTCAATTACTTTTCCAGATATTTGAATTACAAACTCTCTAGACAGTTCCTTTGCAGTTTCAAATACTCTTTTTGAGGATCTTTTTTCGTCAAACACCAATTGAGTAATACCATAACGATCCCTTAAGTCAACCCATATAATAAAACCTTTATCTCTAACTTTTTGAACCCACCCTGAAAGTGTAACGGTTTTATTTATATCTGAGGATTTTAATTCTCCGCAATTGTGTGATCTTAACATAATCTAAAAATGAATTACAAAGGTATTAAGTTATTAGTTTTTAATCTTATTCCAATTGCTAATAGTTAATTTAAGTTGATAAACTATATAAAAACAACTAGGAACAATAAATAGTGTCAAAAACGTCGCAAAAGTTAGACCAAATATTACAGTCCATGCAAGTGGACCCCAGAATATTACATTGTCACCTCCAATAAATATTTTAGGATCCCATTCGGTTATTAATGAAAAGAAATCGATATTAAGTCCTGTAGCTAGAGGTATCAGTCCTAAAATAGTAGTTATTGCTGTTAAAAGAACTGGACGAAGCCTAGCTGCACCTCCATACACTATTGCTTCACGAGCCTCTAATTTTGGAAGAAGTTTATTAAAAGCAATATCTAAATCTTCTTTTTTTCTGGCAATTAATAATTGAGTGTAATCTATTAAAACCACTCCGTTATTAACGACAATTCCAGATAAAGCAATAATCCCCATCATAGTCATCATAATTACAAATGGCATATTAAATAAGCTTATACCATAAAGAACTCCAGTAAAACTCAAGAAAATTGATAATAGAATTATGAGAGGGTTTGAGATTGAATTAAATTGAAGAACTAATAGAAACAATATCATTCCTAATGCTGCCGCTAAAGCTCCTAATAGAAATCGCATATTTTTATCTTGCTCTTCAATTTCACCAGTAAACCTTAATTCAATATCAGGCTTGATTTGATCAAAACTTGAAACACTTTGTTTAACATTCGCCACAACATCATTACCATTATATCCAGCTAAAACAGGAGAATACAGAGTAACAACCCTCTTAAGGTCTCTATGTTTAATTGCATTAAAAGAAACAGAATTTTTATATTCAACTAAAGTACTGAGAGGAATTTTTTTAATTTTCCCACTAGCAGGATCCCTAAAAACTATATATTGATCTAATAATTGGTCAACAAAATTTCGATCATTTTCATTAAATCTAACATTAATATCATAATCTTCACCATTATTTTTGTAAACACCTGCCTTTTCGCCAAAAACAGAACCTCTAAGTTGTTGGCCAATCTGACCGGCTGTAACGCCCAGACTTCCTGCTTTTTCCCTGTCAATATTAATTATCATCCCAGGCTTACTTTTATTAACATCTATTTTTAACCCTTCAACTCCAGATATATTTTCAGAAGTCAAATAAAGTTTTAAATTTTCAGCAGTTTGAATTAATTCATCATAATCTTCTCCAGCTATTTCAATATTAACCGGGTAGCCTGCTGGCGGCCCTTTTGAATCTTTTTCAACGGAAACTGATACCCCTGCATATTTATCTTTTAACTTTTTTTGTAATTCCTTTCTTAAGTTTTCACTTGAAAGCCCTCGCCTATATTTAAATTGAGAAGTAGTTATAGTGATTTTAGATTTGTGAGGCATTTCTTGATCACCTCCTTTATCAATTTCTGGGTTTTGAGATCCTAAACCCACAAAAGTCACATTGGAATCAATCATAAAGTTATTTCCATTGTCTATATATTTCGAACTATTTATGACTTTTAGAACATCAGCTTCAATAAGTTTTGAAGTTGAATTTGTTTTACCTATCGATGTTCCTTCAGGATATTCAATATAAATAAAAATTTGTTGAGGTTGATTTTCTGGGAAAAACTCAACTTTTGGAGCGGATAGTCCCAAAATAATAAATGAAGAAAAAAGTAGCCCTATAGTTCCAGTTAATAATAAAAAAGGAGTTTTACCAGATAATGTAAATCGTAAAATTTTAGTATATCTTTTCTCTAGACTAACAAGGCTTACTGTTCTAAAATATAAAGCCCATCTCTTTATGAAGAGTTTATATGCCCACAAAAGTATGTTTAGTAAAATTAGTAAAGTACCAAGACCTCTAGGTTTTCCTGGAAAAAAGATTAATAAGGAACCTATTCCAGATAACAAAAGAGTTAATCTTCGAAGTTTTTTTCTTCCAATTATTTTGTCTTTGGTGCTCATGAATTTTGAAACAAGCATTGAATTAAAAAAAATAGCTACAATCAGTGAAGACCCAAGCACAATCGAAAGAGTGAACGGAAAATAGATCATGAATTTACCTATTGTTCCAGGCCAAAAACCTAGGGGTATAAATGCTGCAACTGTTGTTGCAGTTGAAACAATAATAGGTGTTGCTATTTCTCCAATCCCTTTTTTTGCAGCTTCTATTTTAGACATACCTTCTTTCTCCATTAGACGATATGCGTTTTCTACTACAACAATCCCATTATCTACTAGCATTCCCATCCCCATAATTAAACCGAAAAGAACCATTGTGTTTATTGTGCTTCCTAAAAAGTTTAAAATCATAAATGACATAAGCATTGACATAGGTATAGCAAACCCAACAAACAGAGAATTTCTAAAACCTAGAAAAAACATTAAAACAGTAACGACAAGTATTACGCCAAAAATGATATTATTGACTAAATCACTTACTATATTTTTTGTAGTATTTGATTGATCATTTGAAATTTCAATTTCAATTGAACTTGGAAAGTCTGAAGATTTGACATTATCGATTAACACCCTTATTTTTTCGACAGTTTTAATTAGATTTTTTCCACTTCTTTTTTTTACATTTAAAACGAGTGCTGTCTTTCCATTTGATCGCGCGTACGAATTTTTCTCTTTTTCTTTAAATTTAACTTTAGAAATATCTCCTAAATAAACAATACCATTTTGAGTTTTGACAACAAAATTATTTAAATCATCAGGGGAATTTATTTCACCCAAAACTCTCAGGTTTCTCCTTGTGCCATCACCTTCAACGCTTCCAGCAGAAACAGTATTATTTTCTCTTTGAATAGCATTTATTATGTCTTTGAAAGAAACGGACAATGCAGTCATCTTAAGAAGATCTATAGCAACTTCGACCTCAAAATCTTGAACACCTCTTAATGCAACTTCTTTAATTTCTGACATTTGCTCAATTTTATCTTGAAGTAATTCTGCATAGAATTTCATTTCCTTGATAGGAAGATCCCCAGTTAAACCAATATTTAGAATGGGCATTTCCTCAGATATTGTAAGTGCAAAAACATTTGGTTCAACTTTTGCGTTATTAAAAGTTGGCCAATCTGATCCAGAGGTAATTAAGTCAACTTTGTCTTTAACTTGGATTTTAGCATTTTCATTAGAGATACCCTCATCAAATTCGACGGTTATTAAAGAAACATTTTCTCTTGATGTTGATACAATCTCAACAAGATTTTTCACCCCTTTAAGTTCCTCTTCTAGAGGATCAGTGATTAATCTCTCAATGTCTTCTGCTGTATTTCCAGGAAAGACAGAGCTTACAAATATTTGATTTTCTTTTATTTCAGGATAATTCTCTCTAGGCATTGAAAAGTAAGCAGAGACTCCAAGGAACAAAAACACTCCAATAATCACATATATCACTGTACTCCTGTTTATTGCCCAGGAAGATGGTTTGAACTCTTTTAATTCTGATGATTTTTTCATGAATGGAATTCCTTGTTATTAGTTTATTGATTTTACTATTTGTTTATCTTTTACTTGTCGAATTCCATCCTCGATAATTAGATCACCACTTTTCAATCCTTCTAGAACTTCTATTTTATTATCTGATGTTTTTCCGAGCTTGACATAAGTTTTAATTGCGGTATACTTATTTTGTTCAAAATCCAACGGATCAAGCTTGAAAACATAAAATTCGTTAGCACTATTTTCAATAATATTTTTTTGAGAAACTAGTAATGCGTTAAGATTTTCATAATCATTTATAGAAATTTTTACTGTCATATTTGGTTTAAAATCATTATCATTATTTTTAAGCATAATTTCAATTCTAAAGTTTCTGTTATTAGGGTTAATTATATTTCCTATAGAGGATATTTTAGAAATAATAGTGCTAGAGAGGATTGGAATAAAAACTATAGCTTCAGAATTTTTTTTGATTTTTGTAATGTGAGTTTCTGGAATTTCTGCTTTTACTTTAATCTTATCAAGGTTAATAATTCTTAAAACAGGAGTTACCCCTGGATTAACGTTGCTTCCGGAATCAGCAATTAGTTCATCAATTATACCATCAAATGGAGCAATTATTTTTGATTTGGTTATTTGAACTTTTAATTGGTCTATGTTTTTCTTTAAACTTAGATAATTGGTTTCAGCTTGTAAAAATTGAATTTCTGATCCGATTTTTTCTTTCCATAAACTTGATTGTCTTTCATAAGTTGTTTTAGCCAGTTTCACTTGTAATCTCATTTGATCCAGTTGAGCTATAATTCCTTCGTTAGATAGTTCAATAAGTACAGTTCCTTTTAAAACTTTTTGTCCTTCTTTAACATGAATAGTTTTAATGATTCCAGGAATTTCTGGGTATAGTTTTAAGTTTTTATCAGAATCTAATGATCCTTGTACTTCGATAAAATGCTTAAAGGGTTTGCTTTCAATTTTGACATTTGTTACAAGTGGAAATTTTTGATTTTCATCTAAATCAAAAATGACTTCATTTAATATTTTTAATTCTTTTTGAAGAGTGTTTATTTGCCTTCCAACTTCAGCTTTCTTATTTTGAATTAATTTCAGATCTTTCGAATTAATAATCGAGGTTGTGTCTTTTTCATTCTTATTACAGCTAAAGAATATTAAAGCAAAAGTTAAAAAGCATATTTTGAATTTCATAATATTTAATTATTAGTAATGTTTAAAATTGTTTTTAATTCAATCTTCTTAGACACCAGTTTTTGCACAGCATCTAAATAATTTTTCTGTGTTTTATAAAGTTGAGATTGAGCCTGTCTCAATTCAAAACTATTCGCCATCCCTTGCGAGAACTTTATTTGATTTTTTCTTTCTATTCTTTCTGCCAGGTTCATGTTGTTTTTTGAAACATAAAAATCATCTATTGCAAGTTCATAATTAGCCTTTGCATTTTTGGCAGAAACTTTAATTTCTCGTTGAGTTTTTTCAAGTATTTTTTTAGATTGCTGATAGGATATTTTTGCCATTTGAGAACTTGCTGACCTTCCGAATGAACTAAATAATGGGACTTCCAGACTTACACCAAATAAAGCTGATCCAAACCATTTTTGATTTTGTTTATTAAATGAGAAAGAGTTGTTGTTTCCAGTATAAGCGCCACTTATAAATGTAGAAAGAGTAGGTAATGATTTACTCTGCTCTAATTTATACTCAAGCCTTTTAAACTCAACATTATTATTTGCTATTTTAACATCAATATTTGAATTTATATCCCATGATTCTATTACAGGCACTTCAAAAACCTGAGAATTAATTATAGATTCAAGAGAACTAGTGAGATTTAGCTCATCTTCTTCCTCATAACCTAGAGAAATTTTCAAGATATCTTTTGATAATAAACTAAATTGGTAAGCAAACTTCCTCTTTGACTTTAACTCTGATAATGTAATTTTTAACTGTTCGACACTTTCTTCTTCTATAAAACCATTTTTAAATAATTTTTTTGTTTCTCTAAGGGTGCCTTCTAAGTTTTTAATATTCTTATCTATAAAATCAATATTTTCCTTCGATAATAAGGTGTTTAAATAGGCATTATTGACAGACCTTCTAACATTTAAATTTGTTTTTTGTAGAGCGTTATCTGAAACTTTCAAATAGGTTTTGGTTGCCTTTACCCCAACAATATAAGATCCGTCAAAAATCATTTGACTAATTCGAGCAGATCCCACTAAGTTCTGCTCCGTTCCAAAACTGACTTCAGCAAAATCTCCTTCTTGACCACCAAAAAATTGTGCAGGAATTAAAGATACAGGGAGTTCTAAAAAATTAGTATAATCAAAACTAGCTTTTACCTGAGGTAGCCCAATTGAAATTGTTTTCCATTTTTCTTTATAAGCTTTATCTACTTCTAGTTTAGCATTTATAATTTCAGTGTTATTTTCAAGTGCAAAACTTATTGCTTCATCAACATTAAGATTATTAGGGAATTCTTGAGCCTTTAAAAGGCCAAGTGAGAAAAACAAAATACATACATATTTTTTCATGATTCTGATTTGTTATAAATTTTATTTAAAAGAATTAGACCTTTATTTGTGGAAATAGCTCTGACGTGATACTCTAAAAAATCCTCTATAACTTTTTCCAATTTAAATTCATGTAACGGAAACAAGTTGATATCCCTTACTCCTCTCATTCCATTTATGTAGATTCTAGTTATGAAATCAATGTTAATTTCTTCTCTGTAATAACCGGACTTGATTCCTTTTTTTAAGCTCTCTTGAAAAACATCTCTAACTAGATCAAATTCTCTACCCTTAAGCTCTTGATAAATTTCTGGATAAAACTTTTGAAGTTGAAATTGAGGGGCAGTTTCGGTATTTCCTAATACTTTCATTGCTTCTTTTTTTATCTGGAATAATTCTATTATTGGATTATTCGCATTTATACTAATCTGTTTAAAAGACTTGACTACTCCTTTTTGGAGCGTTTTCATACATAAACTAATCAAATGATTTTTATTTTTAAAAAACTGATAAATAGTCTTTTTTGATATCCCCATAGACTGAGCCAAATCATCCATTGTGACACTTTTAAACCCTATGGATAAAAAGAGTTCTGTAGCCTTTATTATGATTTTTTCTTTCATGATGGTGCAAAGATATGAAAGGAAACTTAAAAAACCAAAACAGTTTCCGTTGTTTATTTGAACTTATCGTTAGATAATTTATTTACATTTATAAAAAATTATTTCATGCCTTCAATTGAGGAATATCAAAATTCATTTATAGAGTATTTAGAATCAAGTTTGCCAAATAAATCTCCTGAAAACCTCTATAAACCTGCTAAATACATTTTAAAATTAGGAGGCAAAAGAATTCGTCCAATTTTAACCTTGATTTCATCAGAGGTTTTTGAGGGTGAATTTAAAGATGCTCTACCAGCAGCTTTAGCAATCGAAGTTTTTCATAATTTCTCTTTGGTTCATGATGATATTATGGATGAGGCGCCACTAAGAAGAGGTCAAGAAACTGTTCATAAGAAATGGAACACAAATACAGCAATTCTTTCTGGAGACGTGATGCTCATATGGTCTTACGAACTTCTTCAAAAGTATTCACCAGACATAAGTTATTCTTTGACTAAAATATTTTCTAAAACAGCAAGGAAGGTTTGCGAAGGTCAGCAATTAGACATGGATTTTCCAAATCAAGAAAATGTTTCTATTAATGATTACATGGGAATGATTGAAAATAAAACTGCTGTTTTAATAGGATGTGCTCTTTCAGTAGGAGCAATAATTTCAAAAGCAAATAATAAACAGATATCTGAAATATATAATATTGGGGTAGAGTTAGGCTTAGCTTTTCAATTACAGGATGATTATTTAGATGTTTTTGGAGACATTAATAAATTTGGAAAACAAATAGGTGGAGACATAATTGAAAATAAAAAAACTTTTCTTCATTTATATGTTAAATCAAATTCATCTCAAAAAGTTAAAAATGAATTTAGCAATTGGATTAAACTTAACCCAAATAATACAAAAGAAAAAATATTAGCAGTTACATCAATTTACAGATCTTCTGGAGCGGAAAAAGCAATTAAAGATAAGATTGAATATTTTTCTAAATCAGTTTTTCTTAAAATTGACAATCTAGGAATAGGTTCCAAAAAGAAAATACTACTACTGGACTTTGTGAATAAACTAGTAAATAGAGATTTTTAAAAAAGTCTTTTAATCAATGCTTCAATAAACCATCTTTTTTTAAAAGTCATCATTAGCTTTATTTCTTCTAAAATAGAGGTTTTGTTATCTAAAAATCTAAAAATTATTTCTGAATTATTTTTTTCAAACATTGTTTTGAATATCGATCCCCCCATATCATTATGTTTATTAAGTACATCTATGAAAAGTAAATCAAAAAACCAAAATCGATTAGTTTTCTCAAATTCATTTAAGGGCTTTCCTTTTTTAAGAAATAACACAAGCTCTTTAGTTTTATTTACAGTATTTAAAAAAGTATATCCGGTACTTGCTTTTGTCCATCCTCCAGCTGTTCCGATATTGAGTAAATTTTTGGTATTACCTGACTTAAATTTATAGGCTGTCATTGGAATACTACCTTGTTCGGTTTCAACAACTTCGTAGTTTCCAGAATTTAAATTTATAAGATAGCTTTTTATAGAGTTGAGATATTCATCTTTTTTTAATTCATTTGGAGAAAAAAGTGTGTACTCAACAAGAGCTTTTGTTTTTGAAAATGGAAGAACATATATAAATCTGGTTGAATTTTTTTGAGGTATATCAAAGTCCATTAAGGTAACAACATTTGGATTGAATATTTCATTTTTAGTTTCAACCAACTGACCGATAAAATGTTGTTTTAAGTATGGATATTTTTTTTGATTCTTAATAAGACTAGCATCAAAAATACTTGAAAAGATAAGATCTCCTTCAAAACATCCTTTATCAGTAGTAATAATATTTGTAATCTTATCAATTTTAAGAATTTCAGAATTTAAATACGTAAGATTATTATATTTTGACTTTAAACCCTTAAAATTATTGTAAAAATCAATTCCTCTTATTAGTTTATATCTGTATGGTGAGGTTTCAAACTGTTTTTTAAAATTATTAGCTTTAAAGATAGCAGAGTTCCATTTCTTACTTACAATATGGTCTAATTCACTTTCACCTTTTTCCCAAAAACACCAGGTTCTGTCATTTATAGCTTTGGAGTCTTTTTCTACTAATAAAATTTTTTTATTAGAAAAAAAGGAATCTGAAACTAAGCTATTTGCTAGAAGCGTTCCAGAAGCTCCACCACCACAAATAACATAATCAAATTTCTCTGTTTCCATAAGTCTTAACTTCAAAAGTATATAATTAACATTAATACTCTTATTTATTAATTGTTTTTTTTATAAATGTTTTGTAGTGTAAAACTTTATGATATTTTTGCACTATAATCATATATGAATGGATAGTATTATTTCATTTTTTGAGTCTATAAATCCTATTTTAGGAGCACTTTATGCAACTATTTTTACTTGGGGTTTAACTGCTTTTGGCGCCTCATTTGTTTTTTTATTTAAAACAATGAATAGGGCTGTTCTTGATGGAATGCTTGGTTTTACTGGTGGAGTTATGGTTGCCGCAAGTTTTTGGAGTCTTTTGTCTCCAGCTATTGAAATGACTCCAGGATCAGGTGTTGAAAAGGTTATTCCTGCAGCTATAGGATTTGGTTTAGGTGCAATTTTTTTATTTTCTCTCGATAAAATTCTTCCTCATATCCATATAAATTTTAAAAAAACTGAAGGGATTAAAACGCCTTGGAGAAGAACCACTTTAATGGTTTTAGCAATAACACTTCACAATATTCCTGAAGGATTAGCAGTTGGTGTATTATTTGGAGGTGTTGCCTCTGGTATTCCTGAGGCATCTATTGCAGGTGCTGTAACATTAGCAATTGGTATAGGTATTCAAAATTTTCCTGAAGGAATTGCTGTTGCTATGCCTTTAAGAAGACAAGGTGTCAGTCGATTTAAAAGCTTTTGGTATGGACAACTTTCAGCAATTGTTGAGCCGATTGCTGCTGTTATTGGCGCAGTAGCAGTAACATTTTTCACTCCTATTCTTCCATACGCCTTAGCATTTGCGGCAGGTGCTATGATTTTTGTTGTGGTTGAAGAAGTCATTCCTGAAACTCAGCAAGATAAATATACTGATATTGCTACTTTAGGCTTTATAGGTGGATTTATAGTAATGATGATTCTAGATGTTTCACTAGGCTAACTTAATTTTCAAATTGGATTCCAGCCTTGCGCTGTCAATTCTATTTGTTGATTCAAACCAGTTATTAGTTTTCCTCCAGTTTCTGAATCAGTAAAGTGACCGATAATAGTCAAATAAGGATGGTTTTTAATCTTATCATAATCAGATTGTGGAAGAGCCATTAAAAGCTCATAATCCTCTCCACCGTTAAGTGCTGCAGTGGTTGGGTTAATTTTAAATTCTTCACATATTTTAATTACTTCTGGATCTATAGGGATCTTTTCTTCATATACATGGCATCCTAAATTTGAGGATTTGCATAAATGAAGAGTTTCTGAGGAAAGTCCATCACTAATATCAATCATCGCATTAGGGGTGATTTTCAACTCATTTAAAAGCTCAAAAACATCTTTCCGGGCTTCTGGCTTTAATTGCCTTCCTATGCTATAGGTATATGAATCTAGATCAGGTTGAACTTTGGGATTAACTTTAAAAACAGCCTTTTCTCGCTCTAAAATTTGAAGTCCTGCATAAGCACCTCCTAGGTCTCCAGAAACAACTAGTAAGTCATTATTTTTCGCTCCACTTCTTTTAGAAATATTTTTATTAGTTACTTGTCCAATTGCTGTTATTGAGACTACCATTCCTGTTGTTGAACTCGTAGTATCCCCCCCAACTAAGTCTACTTTGTATTTAGAACACGCTGCTTTTATTCCATCGTAAAATTCTTCTAAAGCTTCAACAGTAAAGCGATTAGATATAGCCAAAGAAACCGTAATTTGACTTGGTTTTGCATTCATTGAATAAATGTCAGAAAGATTGACTATTACGGCTTTATATCCAAGATGCTTAAGTGGAACATATGATAAGTCAAAATGAACCCCTTCTATTAATAAATCTGTGCTTATTACACCTAAATTTTTTTTAAAATCTATTACACATCCATCATCTCCTATTCCAGTTTTTGATGAGAGGTTATCAATCGAAAAATTCTTGGTTAAGTGATTAATCAATTCAAATTCTCCAAGATTTTCTATGGGTGTAAGCTTTGTTTTTTTATTTTCTAACATTCGGTAAAAGTACATAAATAGATGTATTCTTTTAGATCTATTTATTAGCTTTGAATTTCTTAGATTGCAGGATGCAAAAAAAATATTTTTTACTCATTTTTATAATTATTTTCACCAGTTGTTATAAATATGAATATGAGATAATAAATGAAGAAATTGTTTCTGATTCAATTATAAACCCTCCTGTTGTTATTGATCCTCTAACACCCGACCCTCCTAGTAGAGTAGTTGTGTTATGTGAAAATGGATTTGCAAATGAATATCCATGCAGTGGAATGGATCTCTATAGTCAAATTACATTAACAGAATTAGGGAGTGATTTTGCTAATGATAATTGGGGATGGACTGATCGTGAAACTGGAAAAGAATATGTTATTCAGGGTTTAAATGACGGAACGGCCTTTATTGATATAAGTGATCCGCTTAATCCTATTTATCTAGCTAAAATATCTGTTTCCACCCCCAGCACATGGAGAGATATTAAGGTTTTTAAAAATCATGCTTTTATTGTGTCTGAGGCAAATGATCACGGCCTTCAAATATTTGATTTAACCCGATTAAGAGAAATCAATACTTTTCAAAGCTTAATTCCAGATAAAAGATTGAACACCTTTGGAAATGCTCATAATATCGCAATCAATGAAAGTACCGGTTACGCTTATGTTATAGGAACTCAGAGGTATTCTGGCGGCCCATTATTTATTGATATCAATGATCCTAAGAATCCAATAGAAGCTGGTGGATATAGAAATATGGGATATTCTCATGATGCTCAAGTTGTTTCATATCACGGCCCAGATGAAAACTTTACAGGTAAAGAAATTTATATTGGAAGTAATAGTGATGGTGGATCAAATAATAAAGTTGTTATTGTTGATGTAACAGATAAAAGTAATCCTGAATTAATAACTACAAAATCTTATGGTGGATCCGGTTATGCTCATCAAAGTTGGTTGTCATCAGATCACAAATATTTATTTTTTGGAGATGAATTAGATGAATATTATTTTGGTGGAAATACAAAAACATTTGTTTTTGATATGACCAATTTATCTGAACCGTTATTATCTTTTACATACAATGGAACTACAACTGCAATTGATCATAATGGTTATGTCGTTGGAGGTCTATATTATTTATCAAATTACACAGCAGGTTTAAGAGTAATGGATATTTCACAAATTCAAAATAAGGCTATGGATGAAGTTATGTATTTTGATACTTATCCCGAGAGTGACCTTAGTAGTTTTGACGGAGTTTGGAATATTTATCCTTTTTTTCAAAGTGGAATTATTGCCATAAGTGATGGTCAGAGCGGGCTTTTTTTAGTTAAAGCGTCTGATTAAATGAAAAAAACCTTAATACTTGTATTCTTTTTAAATTTCTCATGTTCTCCTGATTTTTCAGAAATCAGCTTCTCTGATATAACTTTTATTGAAAATAGTTTAAAAGTTATACGAATTATAGGTGGAACTAAAGAAGATGTTGTAAAAAAAGTTTTGGCAACAGATGACGGTGGTTTTGTTATTGTAGGTCATACGAAAAGTACAGATGGTGATTTTGAAAATAAAAATAGAGAAGGAAATGATATTTTTTTAACTAAACTTGACTCCAAAGGTCAAATAATTTGGACAAATACTTATGGAGGTTCTGACGATGATATAGGAAATGATGTTATAGAGTCTTCTGATGGCAGCTTTTACATTATTGGTTACAGTAAAAGTAATGACGGTGATGCTTCAATTAATAAAGGTCAGCATGATAATTGGTTACTAAAAACCGATTCTTTCGGAAAACTACTTTGGGAAAAAAGTTATGGTTTTGCTGGACATGATCATGCTTATAATATAATTAAAACAAGAGATGGGGGGTTGTTTTTTAATGGATTTTTAGATGTTACAGCTTCAGAAGGTCAGGGAAGTACATCTAGGCATGGAGTTGGAGAATTTTGGTGCCATAAAGTAAATATGAATGGAGATGTGGTTTGGAGAAGATACTTTGGAGGGTCAAATAATGACAGATCATATGATTCAGTTGAAACGCAAGATGGAGGCTTTATTTTAGTTGGTACATCGGAAAGTCAAGACATAGAAATTTCAAATTCATTTGGAAGCTATGATATTTGGGTAGTAAGGTTATCATCCTCTGGAGAATTGATGTGGGAAAAATCTTTTGGAGGTTCTGCTATTGATGAAGGTATTATTATTATTAATAATCAAGATAATAGTTATACAATTTTAGGAAATACAAATAGTCCAAAAATTGATGGATTTAAAACTCAAGGAATGAATGATTTTTTATTAATAAAGTTAGACTCTTCAGGAGGTATATTAAGTAAAGTACGACATGGCAGTCCACAGTTTGATTACGCAAAAGACCTAAAACAAACGATAGACGGAAGCTATTTTGTCACAGGTTATTCAAGAAATCCATTAAATTCACAAGGAGTAAACTTTGAAAATAATGCTGTTTTTTTAAGTCAAATTCAGCCAAATGGTATTATTCAAAATACTTGGAAGTTAAATGGAAGTAATGAGGATCTTGGAAGCTCAATTTCTCAGCTTCAAAATGGCTCAATCATTATGGTTGGAACAACTGAAAGTAATGATGGAGACTTTAATATTAAAAAATTAACTGGAAATGATATTTTTATTGCTATTTTGAATAAGTAAATATTATCTTTTTATTATCAATATTTTCAGATGAAAACCTTTATATATATAGTATTACGTATATTTGCACTCTATTAATCAAACTTTAAATAAAGATGATTAAGGTGTCTGCTTCGGCAAAAAATAAAGTTAGGATGTTAATGACGGAAGAAGGCTTTGACCCAAACCAAGCCTACGTTAGAGTTGGGGTTAAAAGTGGTGGTTGTTCTGGCTTGTCATATGAGCTTAATTTTGATAATAAAACCAATCAAAAAGATAAGCTTTATGAAAACAATGATGTTAAAATTATAGTTGATAAAAAAAGTCTTCTTTATCTAATTGGGACTACTTTGGAGTATTCCGGTGGGCTTAATGGAAAAGGATTTGTGTTTAATAATCCAAACGCACAAAGAACTTGTGGTTGTGGAGAAAGTTTCTCTCTATAAATAATATTTTATGGCTTATACGGAAGAAGAATTAAAAAAAGAACTTGAGACTAAGGAGTATGAATATGGGTTTTATACCGATATAGAATCTGAGACATTCCCTGTAGGACTCAATGAGAAAATTGTTACTGCAATTTCAAAAAAGAAAAATGAACCTCAATGGATGACTTCATGGAGACTGGATGCTTATAGAGCGTGGTTAAAGATGGATGAACCTGATTGGGCAAATGTAAATTATAAAAAACCTGATTTTCAGGCTATTTCATATTACTCCGCTCCCAAAAAACAGGATAAATATAAAAGTTTAGATGAAGTTGATCCAGAATTATTAGAGACTTTTAATAAATTAGGAATCTCCATTGACGAGCAAAAAAAACTATCTGGTGTTGCAATGGATATTGTTATTGATTCTGTTTCTGTAGCAACAACATTTAGAGACACTTTGGCAAAAAAAGGTATTATTTTTTGTCCAATTTCTGAGGCAATTAAAGATCATCCAGAATTAGTTAAAAAATACATTGGATCTATTATTCCCTCTACAGATAATTATTATGCAGCACTAAACTCAGCAGTGTTTTCTGATGGATCATTTTGTTATATCCCAAAAGGTGTTAAATGTCCAATGGAATTATCTACCTACTTTAGAATAAATCAAGGAGGAACTGGTCAGTTCGAAAGAACACTTGTTATAGCTGATGAAGGAAGTTATGTTAGTTATCTTGAAGGATGTACGGCTCCTTCTAGAGACGAGAATCAATTGCATGCAGCAGTTGTAGAATTAATTGCTCACGATAATGCTGAAATAAAATATTCAACAGTTCAAAATTGGTATCCTGGAAATAAAGAGGGTAAAGGAGGAGTTTATAATTTTGTTACAAAAAGAGGAATATGTCACAACAATTCTAAAATTTCTTGGACTCAAGTAGAAACTGGTTCTGCTGTAACATGGAAATATCCTTCTTGTATTTTAAAAGGAGATAATTCAATAGGTGAATTTTACTCGATTGCTGTAACAAATAACTTTCAACAAGCTGATACAGGGACTAAAATGATTCATATTGGAAAAAACACAAGAAGTACAATAATCTCTAAAGGTATTTCTGCAGGGAAATCTCAAAATAGCTACAGAGGATTAGTTCAGGTAAATTCAAGAGCTCACAATGCCAGAAATTTTTCTCAATGTGATTCATTGTTAATGGGTAATGAATGTGGAGCTCACACCTTTCCCTATATAGAGGCTAAAAATAATTCTGCTCAAATTGAACATGAGGCAACAACAAGTAAAATAGGTGAGGATCAAATTTTTTATTGTAACCAAAGAGGGATTGATAATGAAAAAGCAATTGCTCTAATTGTAAATGGTTTCAGTAAAGAAGTTTTAAATAAATTACCAATGGAGTTTGCAGTTGAAGCTCAAAAACTATTAGAAATTTCCCTCGAAGGATCGGTGGGATAAACACAAAATAATTATGTTAACTATAGAAAATCTTCACGCAGCAGTTGATGGTAAATCAATTCTTAAAGGAGTAGACCTAGATGTAAAAGCAGGGGAGATTCATGCAATTATGGGTCCAAACGGATCAGGAAAAAGCACTTTGGCATCTGTTATTGCTGGAAATGAAGTATACGAAATGACCAAAGGAAACCTCCTTTTAAATGGTGAAGATATTAATGAACTCGATGCTGAAGAAAGAGCTCATAAAGGGGTTTTTATGTCTTTCCAATATCCAGTTGAAATACCTGGAGTCAGTGTTACAAATTTTATTAAAACAGCGATCAACTCTTCCAGAAAAGCTCAAGGTCTAGAGGATATGCCTGCTAGTGAAATGTTGAAAAAAATTAGACAAAAAGCTGCACTCCTTGAAATCGACACAAAGTTTTTATCCCGTTCCCTTAATGAAGGGTTCTCCGGAGGAGAAAAAAAACGAAACGAAATTTTTCAAATGGCAATGTTAGAGCCTAAATTATCCATACTTGATGAGACTGACTCTGGTTTAGATATAGATGCGCTTAAAATTGTAGCTAATGGCGTTAATAAACTAAGGAATAAAAATAATGCAGTAATTATAATTACTCATTACCAAAGACTTTTGAATTACATAGCTCCTGATTTTGTTCATGTTCTTCACAATGGTAAGATTGTTAAATCAGGAACAAAAGATTTAGCTCACGAATTAGAAGCTAAGGGTTATGATTGGGTTAAACAAGAATCAAGTTAATGGAGTTAAAGGAAAAACTATTAGATTCACATCTTGCTTTTGAAGAACAATCAGAGGTTAATGAAACTATTCAAAACTTTAGAAGTAAAGCCTTGAGAATTTTTGAAGAAAAAGGTTTTCCAACAAAAAAAGTCGAGTCATGGAAATACACTTCCTTGGCTCCAATAGTTAATAAAGATTATGCTTTATTTCCAAAAACGGACTCTGGGATTGAACTTAAAACTGTAAAGCCATATTTTTTATATGATATTGACACTTATAAAGTAGTTTTTATTGATGGTGTATTCAGCCCGTTTCTTTCAGAAACAACACATGACGGATTAGACGTATGTCTTTTATCAGCGGCTCTTAGTAAACCTAAATACAAACCAATTATTGAGAAATACTATAATAAAGCTGCGATTAAAGATGAAAGTTTGACTGCGTTAAATACAGCATTTGCCAAAGAAGGTGCTTATGTATATATTCCTAAAAGTAAAGTTTCAGAAAAACCGATTGAAATTATTCATTTTTCTACTGGAGAGCAAAAAGCTTTATGGCTTCAACCTCGAAATCTTATAGTTGTTGAAGAAAATGCTCAGGTTCAAATTATTGAAAGACATCAAAGCATTTGTGAACATGATATGGTGACCAATACTGTTACCGAAATCTATGCTCATAAAGACTCTTTTGTAGACTATTATAAAATTCAAAATGATCTGGATTCAGCAAGTTTAATTGACAACACATATATAGTTCAAGAAAAAAACAGTCACGCTAGTGTCCATACTTTTTCATTTGGAGGGAAACTAATTAGAAATAATTTAAATTATTTTCATAAGGGTGAAAATATAATGTCAACTCTCAAAGGATTAACAATATTAAAAGGCAAACAACATGTAGACCATAACACATTAGTTAACCATTCTAAGCCAAATTGTAATAGTCATCAAGATTATAAAGGAATTTATTCTGAAGAATCCAAAGGAGTTTTTAATGGAAAAATATTTGTAGATAAAATTGCTCAAAAAACAAATGCTTTTCAGCAAAGTAATAATATTTTGATCGATAATAAAGCTACTATAAACTCTAAACCACAACTTGAAATTTTTGCTGATGATGTTAAGTGCTCTCATGGATGCACCATTGGGCAACTAGACGAAGACACCTTGTTTTATCTTCGTTCAAGAGGTATTCCAAGAAAAGAAGCTAAAGCGTTATTAACTTATGCTTTTGCAAATAATATTTTACAAAGTGTTAAGATTAATGTTTTGAAAAAAAGGATAAACGGACAAATTGCTGAAAAGTTAGGAGTTAACCTTGGTTTTGATTTATAATGATAGATATTAAAAAAATAAGAAATGATTTTCCAATCTTAAAAAGAAAGATAAATGGAAATCAATTGGTTTATTTTGATAATGCTGCAACATCTCAAACTCCTCAAGTTGTAATAGATGAAATTTCTAATTATTACTCTAACTACAATTCGAATATTCATAGAGGGGTTCATAAATTGAGTCAAGAAGCTACTGATGCTTATGAAAAAGCTAGACGAACTATTCAGTCAAACTTTAATGCTAAATATTCTCATGAAATTATTTTTACATCAGGATCAACCCACAGCATAAATATAGTTGCATCAGGATATGGAGAAATTCTAAAAAAAGGAGATGAAATTATTTTATCAGCAATGGAACATCATTCTAATATTGTTCCCTGGCAGATGCTTTGTGAAAAAACTGGAGCAATTTTAAAAGTTGCTCCAATGGATAATAATGGGGTTTTAATTATAGAAGAATTTGAAAAAATATGTAATAAAAAAACTCAGCTGGTAGTTGTGTCCCATGTTTCAAATGCTTTAGGAACCATTAATCCAATTGAATTAATTTTATCAATATCACATTCTTATGATGCAGTTGTCTTGATCGATGGTGCGCAAGCTGCTCCTCATATAAAAGTTGACTTACAAGAATTAGATATTGATTTTTATGTTGTTTCAGGTCATAAATTAATGGGACCCACAGGAGTAGGAGTGCTTTACGGAAAAGAAATACTTTTAAATATGTTGCCGCCATATCAAGGTGGTGGTGAAATGATAGAAGAAGTTACTTTTGAAAAAACTACCTACGCTAAATTGCCTCACAAGT
Organism: Candidatus Marivariicella framensis; assembly: GCF_982709265.1. NCBI lineage: Bacteria > Pseudomonadati > Bacteroidota > Flavobacteriia > Flavobacteriales > Flavobacteriaceae > Candidatus Marivariicella > Candidatus Marivariicella framensis. Next base: position 34,067 of record NZ_CEXPNT010000006.1, read on the forward strand.
TTGAAGCTGGCACACCGAATATATCTGGAGTAATAGCTTTGGGAACAGCAATAAACTATCTCAATAAAATCGGATATAATTTGATAGCTAAATATGAAAAAACACTTCTTGAATATGCCACTTCTGAGCTTCTTAAAATAGAAGGTCTAAAAATTTATGGAAAATCTACCCAGAAAACAGCAGTAGTGTCTTTTAATATTAAATCAATTCATCCATATGATGTAGGTGCAATTCTAGATAAATTAGGAATAGCGGTAAGAACAGGTCATCACTGTGCACAGCCAATAATGGACTATTTTCAAATACCAGGAACAATTAGAGCTTCTTTTTCTTTCTACAATACTAAAGATGAAATTGATATTATGGTTAAAGCAATAAAACGAGCAAAAATGATGTTAATTTAATTAGTAAATTTAATCATGAAATCAATAACTAGCATACAAAAAGAAATTATAGATGAGTTTAGACTATTTGAGGATTGGATGCAACGTTATGAATATATGATTGAACTTGGCAAATCATTACCAATTATTGATAAAAAAAATAAAACAGATAATAATATCATTAAAGGTTGCCAAAGCAAAGTCTGGGTTTATGCAGAATTAAAAAAAGATAAAATTATATATACAGCTGATAGCGATGCCATTATTACTAAGGGAATTATTGCTTTACTTTTGAGAGTTTTTTCTGAACAACATCCTTCAGATATTTTAGCTGCAGACACAAGCTTTATAGATGAAATAGGTTTAAAAGAGCACCTTTCCCCTACAAGAGCAAATGGACTTTTGTCTATGATTAAACAACTAAAAATGTATGCAATTGCATATCAAACACAATTGAATTAAAATGGATACACAGATTGATGTTAATGAGTTAGGAGAAAAAATTGTTCGAGTCATCAAAACTATTTTTGATCCTGAAATTCCTGTTGATATTTATGAATTAGGACTGATATATGACGTGTTTGTTAATGAAGATTTAGAAGTTAAAATTTTAATGACATTAACAACTCCAAACTGTCCTGTTGCTGAAACTCTTCCAGTTGAAGTAGAAGAAAAAGTGATGTCAATTGATGAAGTTAAAAGCGCATCAGTCGAAATAACTTTTGACCCTCCATGGTCAAAAGATTTAATGAGTGATGAAGCTAAATTAGAACTAGGAATGCTATAAAGTTATGGATAAGCCTATTGTAAATCGAGTTTCAAATAGTCCCTTAATTACTATTAACCTTGAAAAAATACGTTTTGAAGGAACTAGATGTTTTTTTGATTTAAAAAACATTTTAGATAAGGGGGTCATTCTTCGAGAAAACAAAATAAGAGACTATGTTAAGAATCACGACTGGACACAGTATTCAAGTCAATTTGTTGCTGTTGGCTGTAGTTCAGAAGCAATTCTTCCTTCATGGTCTAAACTACTCATAGCAGCATCGCTCAAATCATATGCAAGAAAAATTGTAATAGGTGATTTGGAACAGTTGGAAACAGTACTTTTTGAATCAGCTATTAATCAATTAGATTTCACTAAATATATTAATAAATCAATTATAATTAAAGGATGTAGTGATCCTTCAATACCAGATTCTGCCTATGGATTTTTGATTAACAAACTACAAGGAGTTGCCAAAAAAATATCTTATGGAGAAGCTTGTTCATCTGTGCCTCTTTGGAAGTCAAATAAATAAATTCCTTACTTATATTTTTTATATTAGACCCTATGTTGTCTAAACCAATACTTATAATTACATATTACTGGCCACCATCTGGAGGATCAGGAGTTCAAAGGTGGTTGTATTTTTCAAAATATTTAAAAAAACTAGGTTATTCTCCAATTGTATTAACTATTGATTTAGGATCAGCCTCGTACCCTTCTATAGACAAATCATTATTAAAAGAGGCTGACGGCATCTCAGTTCATTATGTAAAGGCTTATAATTGGCTTAAAATTTACACTTCACTTAAAAAAGGTAAAAATGGAAATAAAATTCCACAAGGTGAATTTTCAAAAAAAGAAAATTTAGATCATTTTGCAAGTTTTATTAGAGGAAATTTTTTTATTCCAGATGCAAGAGTTTCTTGGGTTAAGCCAGCTATTAAAAAGGCTTTACATATAATAAATGATAACAAAATTGATAAAATTATTACATCAGGTCCCCCTCACTCAACCCATATGATAGGTTTACATTTAAAATCTAAACTAAATTTAAAATGGATTGCTGATTTTAGAGACCCATGGACAGATATGTTTTATCTCAAATCATTTTATCGACTTCCTTTTGCCAAAAAAAAAGATTCTCTATTGGAAAAAAAAGTTTTATCAAATGCAGATGCAATTTTAACAACTGCGTCAGAAAACTTTCACATGGAGTTGCAATCAAAAATATCAGTAAAGCAAAATTTTTATAAAATTTACAATGGTTTTGACACGAACCTTTTTAATAAAGATTATAAGAAAATTAATAAGAATTTTAAAATCGTTTTTACTGGACTATTAACAAAAAACCACCCTTATAAGTCAATTATTAATTCATTGATTAACTTTAAGAAGCTTTACCCTGAAATTAAGTTCAAAATAATCTTTGCGGGTTCAATTTCTGATGAAATTTTAAAAGAATTTAAGCAAGTTTTAAATATTAAGTATTATGGTTATGTTGATCACTCCATAGCAGTTGATTTGATGCATCAAGGAAATATACTTTTAAATTTTTTATTTGATCAAAATAAAAAATCTACGATGATTTCAGGAAAATTAATTGAATACATGGCTACGGGAAATCCAATTTTAATGGTTGGAGATACAGAGAGTGAAGCAGCAAATTTGTTATCCAAACAAAGTTATAATTTAACGGTAAAACCTACTGAAATTAAGTTAATCACATCATTTTTGAAAAGCAATTATGACAATTGGTTAAATGGAAAAAAAATTAAAGGTGAGTTTGATTCAGTTTTACCTTTTTCCAGGGAAGAGAATACAAAAAAATTAGTCAAAATAATTGATAACCTTTAAATAGTATACAAGTTATTCTTTTTAATAAATTCTAAAACAACTAATGGAACTAGATCCTTAACAGATTCTCCATTTTTATATTTTTCGCGAATAAGAGAACTTGACATTTTCATAAGCGGAGCCTCAAAGAATTTTATTTTTTCATTTATTTTAAACTTTTCAGGAATAGAATTTTTATTAATTCTAGGATAAATATATAAACTGTGGTGTTTTAAAATATCCTCAAAGTTTTTCCATTTATCAAAATCCTTTAATAGATCACTACCCATTAAAAAAACATATTCTATTTCTGGACTTTCATTTCTTAAAAACTTTAGTGTATCACAAGTGTAATTTGGAGTTGGAAGCCTTGATTCAATATCAGATATTTTAATTTTCGGATTACTTATAGTTGCTATTTCAACTGCCTCATATCTTTTCTCAAAATCCTGATATTTAATTTCAGATTTAAAAGGATTTTGGGGAGTTATCACAAAGATTACGTCACTTAATATTTTTTTATTTAAAAAAAATTTAACTATTTCTAAATGCCCATTATGAATTGGGTCAAATGAACCAAAAAAGAGTCCTTTTTTTATCATTTATTATATATAAAGTCACTGACAATTTTTTCAATTTCTACTTTAGCAATTTCTAAATTGTCATTAACTACGGTGAAATCAAACTTATCAGACAAAGCTATTTCTTTTTTAGCTTTTGATATTCGAATTCTAATTTTCTCTAAATTATCAGTTTGTCTATTAATTAGACGACCTTCAAGAGTCTTAATGTTTGGAGGTTTTATGAAAATTGATAAAGTGTTTTCAAAGAATTGTTTTTTTATGTTTAAACCGCCAACAACATCAATATCAAAAACAACTATTTTGTTTTTCTTCCATATTTTTTCTAATTCAGACTTGAGGGTTCCGTAATAGGTTCCGGGATAAACCTCTTCATACTCAATAAAAGATTTATTTTTTATTGCATCTATAAAAGATTTATTTTTTAAAAAATGATAATCATTTCCGCTGATTTCTTTACCCCTGGGACGTCTAGTAGTTGCAGAAATTGAAAACTCTAAATCAGGAAAAATATTTAATAAATGTTTCACAAGAGTAGTTTTTCCAGAGCCTGAAGGAGCAGAAAAAACAATCATTTTTCTAGTTTTCACTATAACAAGTTTAAAAGTTGCTCTTTTATTTTTTCTAATTCATCTTTCATTTGAACAACTATTTTCTGAAGTTTAAAATCATTTGCTTTTGACCCTATTGTATTAATTTCGCGACCCATTTCCTGCAAAACAAATCCAAGTTTTTTTCCATTTGATTCTTTGGAGCTCAAAGTTTCTCTAAAATAATTAATATGATTATTTAGACGTACTTTTTCCTCAGTAATATCATATTTTTCTAAGTAATAAATTAATTCTTGTTCGAATCTATTTTCATCAATATTTATTTTAAGCTCCCCTAAAGAATTTTTTAATTTTTCTTTTACTAAAAGAACTCGATTTTGATCAATTTTTGAAATTGCCTTGAGATCATCCTCAATTAGAGCTAGTCGATTGTTAAAATCATAAAAAATAATTCTTCCTTCTTGACTTCTAAAATCGATGACCTTTTTCAATGTATTTTTGAACAATGATAATACTTCAGTTTTTTCATTATCACTTACATCTTCTTTTTCAGTTTTCATTGTATCAGGTAATCTCATAGCTATAGATAAAAAATCTATTTTACTATTTTTCGATAGTTTTTTTAATTGAGCAACATAACTTTTAACTACTTCTTTGTTAATTTTTGAAGGAGATTCTTCACCAACCGATTTTTCATAAATTGAAATATCAACCTTACCTCTTTTAAGTGAATTAGCTATTTCTTTTCTGAATTCAGATTCTAATTCTTTATAGTTATATGATATCCTAGAATTTATATCAAGATTTTTACTATTTAAAGTTCTGATTTCTACTACAATTATTTTGCTTTCGAAAGAGGATTCACCTTTTCCAAAACCTGTCATAGACTTTATCATATTTTACTCTATCTCACGTATTTTGATCTCACGGTAAGATACAACATCACCATGGTCTTGAAGACCTATACTTCCTGTTTTAAATTTACCAAAGTCAGCAAAAGATTCATTATCAAATTTAGATCCACTAACTAATTCCTCCCATGGTTTTCCATTAACTGGAAAAATAGCAATTTCAGTTCCATTTAGACTTACACTGCCCTTGTTTGAAACATGATTGATCTTTAGAACGACTAGGTTCCAGCTTTCAGCAGGGTTACAAACGTCCTCACTTGGTTGAACTAAATCATAAAGGGCACCTGCTTGATGATATTTAGGATTAGCTTTAGCATCTGGATGTCTTTCATTATCTAGTACTTGAATTTCAGGGCCAGTTTGGTATGCTTCACTATATTTTGAATCTTCTTTTACTCCATAAAAAATTCCACTATTTCCACCCTTTGAAATCTTCCATTCTAAAGACAACACAAAATTTGTATATACACCATCAGTAACAATGTTATGACCTCCACCATACTTTTCATTTGGAGTAAAAACCAAAGCTCCATCCTCAATAGACCAAGCAGGACTCATCTCTGACTTGTTAAATTGGTGCCATCCATTAAATGTCTTACCGTCAAATAGACTAGTCCAATTTGTTAACTTTGAATTATCCATTTTTTCTGTCTTTGAAGAAGTTAATTCAGTTGTATTTTTTTTGGGCACATCCTGACAGGATAAAATAAAAGCCCCCATTAATAGTATTATATTTTTCATTTTATAAGTTTAAAATTTTTTTTAAATGATTTTCATCAATTTCTCCCCCAGCAAAGTCATCAAATGTTTTATTGGTTGCTTCAATTATGTGTTGCTCAATAAATTTAGCTCCTTCTTTAGCTCCTTGTTCAGGACTTTTGATACAACATTCCCACTCCATAACAGCCCACAAATCACAGCCATATTCTGTTAATTTACTAAAAATTTGTTTAAAATCAATTTGCCCATCACCAGGTGAACGGTATCTTCCTGCTCTATCGATCCAATCACTATAACCTCCAAAAACTCCTTTTTTACCATTAGGTCTAAACTCAGAATCTTTTACATGAAAAGATTTAATGAATTCGTGATAATGATCAATATATTCAACGTAATTAAGTTGTTGAAGAACAAAATGACTTGGATCGTATAATATATTTACTCGTTTATGATTATTAGTAGCTTTTAAAAATCGCTCAAAAGTAACCCCATCGTGAAGATCTTCTCCTGGGTGAATCTCATAGCAAACATCAACTCCTTCTTCATCAAAGTGATTTAATATTGGAAGCCATCGTCTTGCTAGTTCTGAAAAGCCCATTTCTACTAATCCACTAGGTCTTTGAGGCCATGGATGCCACGTATGCCATAAGAGTGCGCCTGAAAATGTGGCATGTGTTTTCAAACCAAGTCTTCTGCTTGCTGTTGCAGCTTTTTTTACAGTAGAAATAGCCCATTCTGTTCTGGCTTTTGGATTGTTTTTATACTTTTCAGGAGCAAAATTATCAAACATTAAGTCATAAGAATGATGAACTGCAACCAGTTGGCCCTGAAGGTGAGTCGAAAGTTCGGTTATTTCTAGACCATAGCTATTAATTTTACCCTTTAATTCATCGCAATAAGTTTGACTCTCAGCAGCTCTATCAATATCTATGAGGAAAGACTCCCAAGTTGGAATTTGAATTCCTTTATAACCTAGATCTGCTGCCCATTTACACATTCCATCTAGAGAATTAAATGGAGCTTTTTTATCTACAAATTGTGCTAAAAATATAGCAGGTCCTTTTATTGTTTTCAATGTTTTCAATTTTTAAAGTTCTACCCAGATATTTCCGTTATTATTTGAAGTTATTGCTTTTTCAATAAATAACATTCCCCTTACTCCATCAGATAATTCAGGATATTCTCCAGAAAATGATTTTTCTTTATTAATTGCCTTTGCAACTCCTTTATAAATATTCCCCATTGCATCAAAAATGCCTTCAGGATGACCCGAAGGTATTTTCACTCCATCTTCTGCAAAATCAGAATTGTATACATTTCCTCTTTTGAGAATTTGAAATGGTTTATTTTCTGTAAGATAATTTAAGTAATTAGGATTTTCTTGTTCCCATTTTAAAGACCCTTTCTCCCCATAAATTGCTACTGCAAAATTATTTTCTTCACCTGTAGCAATCTGGCTTGTTCTTATCACTCCTTTACTTCCATTATCCATCCTAACTAATATTGTACCATCAACATCCATCGGATTGTCATCATACATATAATTTAGGTCAGAAAGTAATTTAGACACTTTAAGATCGGTAACATACTCTAACATGTCAAAAGCGTGAGTCCCAATATCTCCGATGCAACAACTTATGCCAGATTTTTCTGGGTTTAATCTCCAAGTGTTAGTTCTTTTTTCGCTATCATGAATGATTGGATTGATCCAACCTTGATAGTATTGAAGATCAACCTTTTGAATTCTTCCAAGAACACCATCTGAAATCATTTGTTTCATTTGCCTAACCATTGGGTATCCTGTGTAGGTATAAGTAACTGCAAATACACATTTCTTCTCATTTTTTAGTGACTCTAATTCTATAGCTTCTTGATAGCTTGTGGTTAAAGGTTTTTCACATATGACATTGAAACCACTTTCAATTAATTTTTTTGCCATTGGATAATGTAAAAAATTTGGAGTCAAGATTGATATCACTTGCATTCTTTTATTCTCCGGTAATTTTAACTCTTCAGCTATTAAGTTTTCAAAATCTTTATAAACTCTGTCTGTTGGCAAATCAATTTTTTTTGCAAAATCATAATTTTCCTTCCAATTAGGGTTAAAAACCCCACCAATAATTTGATATTTATCAAACATTTGAGAGGCAATACGATGAACTACTCCAATTAGAGAGTCGCCACCTCCACCCAAAATACCTAAACGAATTTTACTCATCTTTTAATTTAATTTTTTCATTTTTAAAAGTCAACATAAAAAAGACTAGAACAAAAAGAGCAAATCCAGAGGGTATAATCCAAATCTGTGTCCAGTCATGACCTGAAGCATTTGTATATTGATCTGTAATGTATCCAGCTAATCTAAACCCAACTAACATGCCCAAGCCGTATGTGGCAAGGGTGATGAGTCCTTGAGCAGAGCTTTTAAACTGGTTACCTGCCTTATGATCAGTGTATATTTGTCCAGAAACAAAAAAGAAATCATAACAAATTCCATGAAGTATTACCCCAAAAATTAACATCCATGCATTTTCACCAATATCTCCATATGCAAAAAGAATATATCTAATAACCCATGCAAGCATTCCAACAATCAATGTTGTTTTAATACCATAACGTTTCAAAAATATTGGAAGTAACAGTATAAATAGAGCCTCAGATACTTGCCCCAATGTCATTACTGCTGCAGCTTTTGGCATTCCAAGTTCATTTAAAAACTGATTTGCATGTTGATAATAAAACGCTAATGGAATACAAATTAATATTGATGATACAAAAAATATTAGATATCTAGTGTCTTTTAAAAGAGATAAAGCGTCAAGCCCTAAGATTTTACTAATACTATAATCCCCTTTGTCTGCTGTAGGAGGAGTATCTGGAAGACTGAAACTAAATACTCCAAGAATTGCTGATGCCGATGCAGTTACGTAAAATGTATTTGCTAATAATTTTTGAGATTCCCACCCCAGGTATCCGATTATTAAGCCTGCAACAATCCAACCAACAGTTCCAAAAACTCGAATAGGAGGAAACTCTTTAGAAGGATCTTTCATTTGACGAAATGCAACAGAATTTACTAATGCTAGTGTTGGCATGTAAAGAATCATATAGATTAACACAAATGGGTAGAATGATAAAAAGTCATCGGATGTACCTGCTAAATAAAGAATCACTGCACCCAGTATATGTAGGAATCCAAGAATTTTTTGTGCTGAAAAATAACGATCGGCTATTAAACCAATTATAAACGGAGCTATTATTGCTCCAATAGATTGAGTTTCATAGGCTTGAGCTAGTTGAGATCCGCTTGCATTAAATGATTGAGAAAGAAATGTTCCCATTGTTACAAACCATCCTCCCCAAATAAAAAACTCAAGAAACATCATAAATGATAATTGAAATTTAATTTTATTCATAGTGATTAAGATTTATTATTTTTAATTATGCTTTAATAAAAGGTCTCTAGTGGCAATAGTTCCAGCTTCCTCAGTCAATATAGACCCTTCATATTCCACTCCAATATAGCCTGAATAGTTAGCCTCTTTGACAATATTTAACATTTTATCATAATCTATAGTTTTTTCATTTCCTTCTAGGTTAAAGTCATATGATTTGGCACTAACTGCAAAAGCTTTTGACATAAGCTTTTTAACGCCTAAATACCTATCATATTCTTTATCACATTCATCGTTAGCAGCCCCCCATTTTTTTGAAATGCAAAAATTACCAAAGTCTGGTAGTGTTCCACAATTGATTTTATTGACATCATTTATAACACCAATCAAAAGATCTGCATCAGAAGAATAACCCCCATGATTTTCCACAATTATATTAATGTTATAATTTGAGGCATAATCTGATAGAATACTTAAGCTGTATTTTGATGAAGCTTTCCATGATTCAACTTTATTAATACTACCATGTAAATTTACCCTTATAGAATGACACCCCATTTCACTTGCTACCTCAACCCATGGTTTATGATTTTCTATAGCTAATAATCGAGTATTTTTATCCCCTGAAGATAAATCTCCTTCTTCATCTATCATAATCAATAAGTTTTTTATGTCATATTGATTTGCAAGCTGATTATTTTTAATTATAAAGTTTTTTAGGGCTGAACTTTTATTGGAGCTATTCATAACATCTTCATACAAAGTATTAACATATTCTATTCCTTCAAAACCCCATTTTTTCGCTAATTCAGCAAACTTGTACGGAGAAATATCCCCATTTTTAATCATTCTATTAATGGACCACTGTGCAAGTGATATTTTAAAAAAAGGATTTTTAGCAGCTGAAGAAACAATCCTTTTTTTAGCTTGGTTATTGCAAGCGGTTATTCCTAGAGAACTAATCCCTATTCCTGCAAAAGTAATGTTGGATAAAAATTTTTTACGATTCATTTATTTGAATGTTAAGGTTGGTTGTACTTTTCTAAAAGTAGATAAATATACTCATATTAAAAAAACTTAATAATATTGAAATTTCACTTATCAAAATTATTATTTAGAAAGAAACATTAAAAAAAAAAAAAATTGATAATAATTTGTAAATTCATCTTTTATTTCAGTAAAGCGAAATAAAAAACACCAACTAAGAGTAATAAAACATTAATTAATGATTAAAA